>CAMYKE010000176.1 GCA_947258895.1 uncultured Pseudomonadales bacterium
CAGCCTGGAAAGTTACATGGATGACTTTATCAACAAGGTTGCCTGGGGCCTGAATCTGGTATTTAGCAACGGCGCCGGTTACCCGTCTACCCGCTGGCTGATCAAGGGCGGCGCCGAGCAGGAACAGAAATTCAAGTTTTTTCTAAAACGCCGTCAGTTGCCGACCCAGGTCTGGTATAAGGCATACCCCGGCAAAACCGCGTTTGACCTGGCCAGGAACAGCCGCATTCGAGAGGGTGTCGAGGTCCGCCAGGACAACGATGATGAAATTCGCCAGTGGCTGGCGGAGATTCAGACATGATCCGGAAGCGGCCATGAGCAAGCGCAGGGAACCGGACTACAGCGATGTCCAGGGATTGGCTCGCTTTGGCCATAATCAATTGCGGGAGGCCTGCTTTCTGTTGCTGGCTATCGCAAATCGCGAGCAAGCCCGCGCATGGCTCCGGAACGCCCCGGTAACCAGCGCCGAACGGGTTACCCCACCGCCCGCGACAGCCCTGCAAATTGCCTTTACCAGCGAGGGGTTACGCAATCTGGAGCTCGATGAGCATGTGCTCGAAGGATTTTCCGAAGAATTTATTGTCGGTATGGCGAATGACAATGCTCGCTCGCGGCGCCTTGGCGACATCGCGCACAACGCGACAGAAAACTGGGACTGGGGCACCGCGGAATCGATGCCGCATGTACTGGTCATGGCGTACGCCGAGACCGGCAAGCTGGGGTCGTGGCGCGAGACCCTGCAGGATAGTGTTTTCGAGCAGGCGTTCGAAATCGTTGCCGAGTTGGATACGGTTGACACCGACAATATCGAGCCCTTTGGTTTTGCCGATGGCATCAGCCAGCCGGCCATCGATTGGAAAGGCAAGCAGACCAGCAACCTGCATCGGCGGGACCGCTATTCCAACCTGCTTTCCCTCGGTGAGATTCTGTTGGGCTACCGCAACGAATACGGGCAGTACACCCGCCGGCCGTTGCTCGACGGGGCGGTGGAGGAACGGGCCCGGCTATTGCCGGAGGCGGAGGACAACCCGCAGCTGAATGACCTGGGTCGCAATGGCAGCTACCTGGTCATGCGGCAACTGCACCAAAAAGTGCCAGAGTTCTGGCAATTTATCGATCAGCAGGTCGACGGTGACCCGCAACGGCGCGAGCAACTGGCGAGCCGGATGGTCGGCCGGCAACGCGACGGGACACCGGTCGTGGCCGAAGCCACGCAAGCCATCGAGGGCATTACCGGTGAGGGCGGACGAGCGGGCCTGAATCATTTTACTTTTGACGACGATCCCCATGGCCAGCAATGTCCGATCGCAGCGCACATTCGGCGCTCCAACCCCAGAACCGGCGATTTTCCGCCTGGAGTGAGCGGCATCTGGACGCGCCTGGTGCGCATTCTGGGCTTTGGCCGTGAGTACCCGGGCGACGATGTAATTGCCTCGACCCGCTTTCATCGCCTGTTGCGGCGTGGCCGGGTATACGGGGAGCAACTGTCTCCCGGGCAGGCACTGGATCCGGATGCGTCACAGGAGCCAAGGGGGCTGCACTTTATCTGCCTGGTCGCGAACATTTCACGTCAGTTCGAGTTCGTGCAAAACGCCTGGTCAATGGGACCCAAGTTCGGCGGCCTGCAAAACGAGACGGACCCGTTGCTGGGCAACCGGCAACCGCTAGCCGATGGCGAGACCACCAATCACTTCAGCCTGCCTGACGCGCGTGGCCCGGCCCGGTGTATTCATGACATGCCACCCTTTGTCACGGTGCAGGGCGGTGCCTACTTCTTTATGCCGGGTATCCGGGCGCTGCACTATCTGGCCGGCGCCGAAGCGGCAGAGGATAACAGCGAATGATGAACAAGGCATGGCGCAGGCGAGTCTATCCGGTACTTGATGCGCTGCATCGGGGTATGGTGTTGGCGCTAAATATAGAACGGCGCTTCGAACCCTTCTTCAGGCCAGCGCTGAATCGCCTGACCCGCGAACCGATCGCGCGGCTGCTGCAGTATTTGATTAACCGCAGGCGTCCCGACTACGGATTGGGACTGGCGGAAGAAAAAATATTTCCATGGGAGGAACAGGCGCTCGATGACGTCATCGATTTGATGGCCGACCAAATGCGCGGCCACTTCAAGACCGGTAGTTTTGAACGCGGCGGTAATACCAAGACCCACGGCATCGTCAGGGCCACGGTGACCGTTCGCGATGACTTGCCGGAACACCTGCGCAAGGGCATCTTCGCAACCCAACGCAGCTATCCTGCCTATGTCCGCTATTCCGGCCCGGGGCCGGACGTGCCGGCGGATATACGTGATGTCGGCTTCTCCAGCATGGCGATCAAGATCATGGATGTACCCGGTGACAAACTGATGGACGAGGAGAAGTTTACCCAGGACATGATGGGGGTCTGCACGCCCACGTTTGTGACGCCGGACGTGCGCGAAAATGCCAAGCTCCAGTACTGGAGCCTGGTCGACATGCCGATTTACTATTTTATCAATCCGTTCGATTCGCACTGGCTGGATTTCATCATGCAGGCGCTATGGAACGAGACGCAATTCAATCCCCTGGGTCATCGTTATTACAGCTGCGTGCCGTATCTGCTCGGTGAAGGCCAAGCCATGGTGTACTCCTTTGCCCCCAAAACCGACGTGCCCCGGCGCATTCCCGGCGTGCCGTTTGGCTCGCCATCGTTCAATTACCTGCGCGATAATATGGTAAAAACGCTGGACGAAAAGGACGTGGAGTTCGACCTGCAAATACAGGTGCAAACCGACCCGCACCGGATGCCGATCGAGAATAACGCGGTCCGCTGGCCGGAAAAACTGTCTCCGTTTATTCCGGCGGCTACCATTCATATCCCGAAGCAGAAATTCGATTCGGCGGCCCAGTTCGAGTTTGCCAAGCGCCTGAAAATCAATCCCTGGCACTGTGTTGCGGATCATCGCCCGCTGGGCAACCAGAGCCGTGCCCGCAGACGTATGTATTTCGAGCTGTCAAACTTTCGCCAGACGATGAACGACGTAGCGCACCTGGAGCCGACCGGCGAAGAAGTGTTCGGCGATCCCGACTGAATCACGGATTGCTCCGCAGCGAGCGCTTGTCCCGGCACGTCCGCGGGGGTGAGGGTGTATTCGCTGGCCGGCCGGGGAGGCAGGACAGGGCCAATTCAGGAGTTCAGAACCCGCCTCATCCAGCCGCGAGAAAATTGCTCCTGGCTCGGATCCCTCCGCATCAGCTCTACGTAATGCTCACCCTGTAACACCTTCATCACATTGAGCAAATGTTCCTCGGTGCCATCCTGGCGCAGGTGGGTTCGCATGGCAGTAAGGGTTCTGGAACCGAGCACGCCGTCGGCGGTGATATCGTCATAGTTTTGCATATTGCGGTTTAACAGGTTCAGCGCCTCCTGGAACTGCCGAATAGTGCGCCGTAATCCCAGATTGACGCTGGTATCGAACAGCTTTATCGCGATTGCCTGGCGTAACCGGTCGCCCTGGATCCGGTCCCAGTAGTGCTCCCTGTAGAATGCCTTGACGGCGCTGGAAAGAGCGTCATCGCTGGCCAACTCATCCGGAAAGCCGGGAGCGCTCTTCGCCCGGTCGATGCGCGGCCACCCGGACCAGTCAGGGTAAAATCTTCGTGAGATGCCCGCGTAGGTTTCACCACCGCGATCATTGGCGTGATTGGAGTAACCACCTTCGTGTGCCAGCAGTTTGTCGTACGCCTTGTCAAAATTGCCCATGATTTTTCCCTTCCCATTACGGTCGGCTCAATACGCCGGCGCTGAATATCCTATGCGCTCCTCAGTATCTCGTCGGTAAACGGTTGTATCGGTTTATCACCCAGTATCCGTCGCAATATGTCATTCATCGTGAACGGGTCATTATCGAAACCTCCGTGGGAGGTGCTTATGGTCCGTGCCCCCGGTTGTGCGCCCTGGCTGACGACAAAATTCAGGTTGGGAATATTTTGCGGCACCAGGATCGCGTCGGAGTGCGCCTGGATGCCCAGGATTTTTTCCGCATGGCGCTCTTCGAAGGCGCGGGACACGAGGTACAGCAACGATTTTCCGTAGACTTTTGCGACGTCGTCCCGCTGTTCAAGGTGCTCCGCCAGGTTGTAAATGGTCAGGTCATCGAGGCCCCCCTCTTTGGCAGGCGCGACCAGCCGTGGATAGTAATGGCTGCGGAACAAATCGATGGTTGCTGCCGGCGCCATCAGGCTGCAGGACTTTATCCTGAGTGTGGGTGCGATATCCTCCATTGCCTGGAGCAGGTGCGCGAGCAGTATGCCGCCGGTGCTGTGGCCCGCCAGATGTAACTGGAGAGCTAACAAGACAAGAGATAGAGCGGTTAGTGTGGCGCACAAAAGACGTAGATGGCGAGTGCTTTATTAGGCGCGTAGTCCGCAGAGGTCGAAACAACTTACCGTATCAACTACAGGTTTTAGATACCGACTGGGTTCCTATGCTGTTGTCTCAACAAAAAGACAACATGCGCATCATTCACGGGATTGAGAAAAACGAATGGGGCGAACCGCTAAGGTATTACATAGAGACCTCGCAGTTTGACGTCGTGCTTCGACGCCCTCTTTTTTGGAGAACAGCACGTCCTTGAGTTCCTCCATAATGCCGGTATCGTACATGCAGTGATAGGGGTAGATACGGTTGGCCTTGAAGGTGTCCTTCATCGCCAGAATGCGGCGCGCAGAATCCACAGGAGAGTTCAGGCCGCCATGTGCGTAGACCAGGAAATGGTCGTATTTGTCACTCTTGGCGACCAGCGTTGCGGTCTCCATGACATCTTCGAGTGTGCTCCAGTAGCGACCCTTGGTGCAAAACTGGCCGTCGTCAATATGCATGAAATGACCAGCTATCTTGCTGCGCAATGGCGGCGATTTCCGGGAAACCGGCCCTGCGCCGCCGGCTACCGATTGATCAGGCTTGTCCAGGTGCCAGATCTGCGGGGTCGATAGCGCCAGGCGCAACACCCAGGCATCCATGAGGTTGATTTGCCAGTCCTCATAGCGCCAGTGAGCCAGACCCTGCTTACCCCATTTCGGGCCCCAGGAGTTTTGAATCCAGAACCCGTCCTGGTCATAGCCGACGATCGCAAAGGCGTGACCCCCGATGGGGGAGGCGCCCTCGGTCTCGATAACGCCTGACGCTTTGTTTACCTTGGACCATCCCGTGTGAACGGTGGCGGAACAATAAATCACGCCGCATTCGTTCAGCGCGGCGTGAAAGTCTGAAATACGGTTGTTGAGGCGGTAGTAGGCGCCGATGGTGGTCGCACGCGCCGCGGTGGCGCGTTCAATAGTAAGGTGCTGGCTTGGGTCATGCCGTCACCAATCCTCGACGCCGCAAACCCACATGTTATACCAGCCCTCGATCGCGCCGCGACAGCTTGATCCCTCGTAGTCTTCCCCGGCCCAGGCGTCGTAGCGCCTGGCCATGTCATAAAGCATCACTTCGCTTGCGCTGAAGTCGCGTGCGCTCTTTTGGCACAGGCAATTGATGACGGCGGCCAGGCCGTAGCCGGTGCATGCGCCCTCCTGCCCCTGATCCAGAATAATCAGGTCAGCGGGAGGCTTGATCTCCGGTTGCAGTTCAATGAGCGCGGGTTCGTATTTCCAGTCCCGGAAATCGGGCGCATCCGGATACATCTCGATGCTGAATTGCCCAGCGCTGGTGGCAATGGTCGTCTCCGGTGCTACGCTACGGGTTTTTCGCCGCACGGATTTGCTTTTGGCTGGCGTAGATTTCACGGGCGTGGCCGGACCTGGTCCGGAAGTCGTTGCTGTTCTTCCGGTCCGGCGAGAGGCTTTGCCTTTGGGTGGGGCATTTGAGGCGGTGTCCGGCGTGCGCGATTTTTTGTTATCGGCCATGATGAACTCCTTTTACCAGGCGTCGGCAGTAATCAGG
>CAMYKE010000177.1 GCA_947258895.1 uncultured Pseudomonadales bacterium
GGCGAGGAAACCGCGCTGCTGAATTCGCTGGAGGGCAAGCGGGCGACGCCCCGTGCCAAACCCCCGTTCCCGCAGGTCAGCGGCTTGTGGGGCAAACCGACGGTCGTCAACAACGTCGAGACCATCTGCAATGTTCCGCATATCCTGGCGCACGGCGCCGACTGGTTCAAGGGCCTGAGCCTGACCGGGGACGCGGGCACCAAACTCTATGGCGTCAGCGGCCGGGTCAATAATCCCGGCTGCTGGGAACTGCCGATGGGCGTTACCGCACGGGAAATTATCGACAACCATGCCGGCGGGATGCAGGACGGCTACCGGCTCAGGGGCTTCCTGCCCGGCGGCGGCTCCACCAATTTCCTCACCGATCAGCACCTCGACCTGCACATGGACTATACCGCGATCGGCAAGGCCGGCAGTCGCCTCGGAACCGGTACCATGATCATCCTGGATGACCAGACCTGCCCGGTAGGGATGGTGAAAAACCTGGAGCACTTCTTCGCCCAGGAGTCCTGCGGCTGGTGCACTCCGTGCCGGGATGGCCTGCCCTGGGTGGAGCAATTGCTGGATGATCTGGAACGGGGCCGGGGCGAAGCCCGGGATATCGACAAACTGATGCGCCAGACGCACCTGCTGGGCCCGGGCAATACCTTCTGTGCCCTTGCCCCGGGAGCGATGGGGCCGCTGGAGAGCGCCCTGCGCTATTTCCGCGAGGATTTCGATGCCCATGTGCGGGGCAGGAAATGCCCCTGGGCGACGGGTAACTGAAAAAGTGAACCGGGGCGAGAGAAACAGCGAGACCATGGTCAGCATCGAAATAGACGGCGAAGTGTATCTGGTGGAGGAGGGCAACAACCTGTTGCAAACCTGCCTCTCGCTGGGCCTCGATTTGCCCTATTTTTGCTGGCACCCGGCAATGGGTTCGGTGGGCGCCTGCCGCCAGTGCGCGCTGGTGCAGTACCACGATCGGCACAAGGAAAGCGGGGATGAGCGTGACGAGATCGGGCGAATCGTCATGGGCTGCATGACGCCGGTCGCCGACGGCATGCGCTTGTCCCTCAATACCGAAAGCGCCAGGCTGTTTCGCAGCGAGATCGTCGAATTGTTAATGACCAACCACCCCCATGACTGCCCGGTGTGTGAAGAAGGCGGCGAATGCCATTTGCAGGATATGACCGTGATGACCGGCCACACTGCGCGCCAGTACCGTGGCCTGAAGCGCACCCACCGCAACCAGTACCTGGGACCGTTTATCAGTCATGAAATGAACCGCTGCATCGCCTGTTACCGCTGCGTGCGTTTCTACCAGGACTACGCTGGCGGTTCTGACCTGCAGGCGCTGGCATCACGCAGCAATGTCTATTTTGGGCGCCATGAAGACGGGGTACTGGAAAACGAGTTTAGCGGCAACCTGGTGGAGGTCTGTCCAACCGGGGTGTTCACCGACAAGCCCCTGAGCGAGCGCTACAGTCGCAAGTGGGATTTGCAGGCGGCGCCGTCCATCTGTGTGCACTGTGCGCAGGGATGCAATATCAGCCCGGGCGAGCGGTACGGCGAACTGCGCCGGGTGGTGAATCGCTACAATGGCGAGGTGAACGGCTACTTCCTGTGCGACCGCGGGCGTTTCGGTTATGGCTTCGTCAACCGCGACGACCGGGTGCGGCGAGCAATCAGGAACAGTGCCGACAGCGAGGGTGAACCGTTGCAGGATATCCTCTCGCGTCCCGAGACGCGTGATCGCCTCGCTAACGAGGTTGGCGCCGGCAAGGAGTTGCTGGGAATCGGCTCGCCGCGGGCGTCCCTGGAAGCGAACTTCGCACTGCGGGAGCTGGTGGGGGCGGAAAATTTCTACTCGGGAGCCAGTGACCAGGAAGACCGCCTGGTCAGGCTGGCGCTACAGATCGCCGAATCCGCCTCCATCCGGGTACCAACCCTCAAGGAGGTCGAGGCTGCAGATGCGGTGCTGGTGCTGGGCGAGGATGTGATCAACACGTCGCCGCGGCTGGCATTGAGCCTGCGCCAGGCGGTGCGAAACGCCGCGCTGGAGCTTGCGGATGAGCTGGACATTCCTCGCTGGCAGGATGCGGCGGTCAGGGAAGCCGCGCAGGCGGACCAGTCGCCGCTGTTTAACCTGACTCTCGCGGCCACGCGAATCGACGACGCGGCAACCCGAACCCTCCGTGCCGCGCCCGACGAGCTGGCGCGAATAGGCGTTGCAATTGCCCGTGCCCTCGATGATAACGCACCGGAGGTTGCCGACCTGCCAGAGGAACAGCAACGACTGGCGAACGAAATCGCCGGCACCCTGGCTCGTTCCAATGGCGCCCAGGTCAGCACTGACCTGTACCTCTGTGTCCCGGAAGCCAATAGCCTGGGTCTGGCGATGCTAACCCGGGAAAGACCCGGACATACGCTGGGAACCGCGCTGCAGCGGGTCGCCGAAGAGGATGCGGATACCCTGATCGTGCTGGAGAATAACCTGGCCAGACGGGTCAGTCGTGAGCAATTGCGCCAACAGCTGCAGGGCGGCGTCGAGATACTGTTGCTGGACCATCTCTGGCACGAGACCAGCGAGCATGTCGATCTGGTGCTGCCCGCCGCGCCGTTTTCGGAGTGCGAGGGCACCCTGGTCAGCAGTGAGGGGCGGGCGCAACGCTATTATCCGGTCCAGCTAGCCGGTGACGATGTGCGCGGCAGTTGGGAATGGCTGTCGGACATGATCGCACTGCACAACGGGGCCAGTGAACCGCGCTGGCAACAGCTCGATGACTTGACCCGGGATTGTGCCGCCGCGGTACCTGCGCTGGCGGGCATTGTCGATGCTGCGCCCGGTGGGGCGTTCCGCATCGAGGGCATGAAGATCGCACGCCAACCGCACCGCTACAGCGGCCGCACGGCCATGCTGGCGGATGTCAATGTCAGCGAACCGCGTCAGCCGCAGGATACCGATTCCCCGCTGGGTTATACCATGGAAGGGTTTCCCGGGGAGAAGCCGGCGTCGCTGACTCCGTACTACTGGGCGCCGGGCTGGAATTCCAACCAGGCGGTAGGCAAGTTCCAGGCGGAAATCAGCGGTCCGCTCAGGAGCGGCGATCCCGGCGTACGTTTGTTGGCGGATGGCGAAGCAACCGCGCCCTATTATGATGTGGATATGCAACCCGTCGCAGGGGAGGGCTGGTTGCTGCTGCCGCGCCACCATATCTTCGGCAGCGACGAACTGAGCAACCTGGCTGCGCCCATCGCCGAGCGCAGCGCCGAGCCCGCGCTGGCGCTCAATCCGGCCGATGCGCAGCAGCTTGGAATCGGCCAGGGGCAGGGTGTTCAGTTTACCAGCGGCGGAACGCGGGTGAGCCTGATGGCGACGCTGGATCCGAGCTGTCCACCGGGCACGCTGGGGGTATCGGCAGGCACGGAGCGGACCGCCGGCATTGAATACCTGCAGCGCGTTTCCCTGTCCAGCGATCCCGCCTGGGTGGCGTCGAAGCCGCAGTTGATTGCGACCGACCAGCCCGCGCGGCCAGCAGGCGACGCGCCATCCGCGCCGGGAGCCAGCTCGTGACCTGGTACGGCGCTGTCGGATCCGTTGCCAGCATCGTGGGAATACTGGTGGCGGCGCTGCTGGTCGCTTCGTTATTGACCTGGCTCGAGAGACGCTTGCTGGGGATCTGGCAGGACCGTTACGGACCCAACCGTGTCGGCCCCTTCGGCCTGCTGCAGGTGGTCGCCGACGGCATCAAGATCTTTACCAAGGACGACTGGATTCCGCCCTTTGCCGACAAGCCGGTGTTTGTGATTGCGCCGGCGATCATCATGGTGTGCATGCTGATGGCCTTCGCGGTGGTGCCCATCACGCCGACCGTAGGCGTGGTCGATCCCAATGTCGGAGTACTGTTTTTCCTCGCCATGACGGCGCTGGCGTCCTACAGCGTGCTGCTTGCCGGCTATTCCTCGAACAGCAAGTACGCATTGATCGGCGGGTTGCGCTCGGCGGCGCAAATGGTGAGCTACGAGGTGTTCATGGGGATCGCGCTGATGGGCGTGGTGTTGATGGCGGGTACGTTCAACCTGCGGGGCATCGTCGAGAGCCAGGCGGATGGCTGGTATATCCTGCCGCAGATCGTGGGCTTCACCGTGTTCCTGATCGCGGGAATCGCGGAGAGTCACCGCCTGCCCTTCGATCTGCCCGAGGCCGAGCACGAGATCGTCGCCGGCTTCCATACCGAGTACTCGAGCATGAAATTCGGCATGTTTTTCATCGGCGAGTACATGGGCGTGTTCCTGATTTCGGCGATGCTGGTTACCTTGTATTTCGGGGGCTGGCTGGGACCGGTGTTGCCGCCGATCGTTTGGTTTTGCCTCAAGACCTTTGTATTTATGTGTTTCTTTATCCTGTTGCGGGCGGCGATCCCGCGTCCGCGCTACGACCAGCTGATGAGTTTTGGCTGGAAGCTGATGCTGCCGATCGCTTTGCTCAACCTGTTAATTACCGGCGGCATTGTGCTGGCGCTGGAGGGCTAGAGGATGTGGAGTCAACTGAGATCTCTTTGGCTGGTGCTCAAACATACATTTACCAAGCTCGATACGGTGCAATACCCCGATGAGATGCCGCACCTGTATCCGCGCTATCGGGGCCGGATCGTGTTGACCCGTGACCCCGATGGCGAGGAGCGCTGTGTGGCTTGTAACCTGTGCGCGGTGGCGTGCCCGGTGGACTGTATCGCGCTGCAGAAAACCGAGGATGAAACCGGGCGCTGGTATCCCGAATTTTTCCGTATCAATTTCTCCCGCTGCATTATGTGCGGGCTATGCGAGGAAGCCTGTCCGACCACGGCGATCCAGTTGACCCCGGATTTCGAGATGTGCGAGTACGATCGCCAGAACATGGTGTACGAAAAGGAGCACCTGCTGATCGATGGCCCGGGCAAGTACCACGATTACAATTTTTACCGGATTGCCGGCAAAGCCGTTGGCGGCAAGGACAAGGGCCAGGGTCGCAATGAGGCGCAGCCCATCGACGTAAAGAGTCTGTTGCCATGACCCTGGAACTGGTGCTGTTCTATACTGCTGCGGGGCTGGCACTGTTTGCCACGGTAATGACCATTACCCGGCTCAACGCGGCCCACGCATTGCTGTACCTGATCGCTTCATTGCTGGCCGTTGCGGTGTTGTTCTACCTGATGGGCGCGCCGTTTGCGGCCGGTCTCGAGGTCATTATTTACGCCGGCGCCATCATGGTGTTGTTCGTGTTCGTGATTATGATGCTCAACCTGGGAGACAAGACGGTCGCGCAGGAACGGCAATGGTTGAACTGGCAGATCTGGATCGGCCCTACCATCATTTGTGCAATCCTGTTTGCCGAGGTGCTGACGTTGCTGGTAACCGACGAACGCCTAGCCGGGTTGAAAGTGGTCAGCGCCAAGGATGTTGGCGCGCTGCTGTTTGGCCAGTACCTGCTGGCGGTTGAACTGGCGTCCATGCTGCTGCTGTCGGGGCTGGTGGGTGCATATCACCTGGCCAGGCCCCTGAAACAGCGGCGGCCAGGAGGTCCGCAATGATTGCCGTACCCGTGGAACATGGCCTGCTGTTGGCCACCATCCTGTTTTGCCTCGGGCTGCTGGGGGTACTGGTACGGCGCAATATTATCTTCGTGCTGATGTCGATGGAAATCATGTTCAACGCCGTGGGGCTGGCGTTTATTTCCGGCGGCTCGCGCTGGGCACAGGCGGATGGCCAGATTATGTTTATGCTGGTGCTCACTCTGGCTGCGGCGGAAGTAGCGGTGGGGCTGGCGCTGGTGCTGCAGCTCTACCAGCGCTTCAAGACGGTCGATATCGACGCGACCAGTAACCTGCATGGGTAGCAATTGCGCGAATATTGCAGACACGACCAACAGATGCACGAGCTAAACAAGAATACTAACGCATGCTTGAACTGACCTGGCTAATCCCGACCCTGCCGCTGGCCGGCTTCCTGCTGCTGGCGCTTGGTCGGCTGCCGAGACGGCTTGCCGCCATCGTCGGGGTAGGGTCGGTCGGCGTCGCCGCGCTGCTGACGCTGGGCATGGCGCTGGAGCTGATGAGTCTGGCGGAGGGTGACCGGGTGTTCCGGCAAACCCTGTGGCAATGGTTGGCCAGCGATGAACTGGGTATCCCGTTCGCGTTTTATATCGATCCGCTGGCGATGGTGATGATGTCGATCATCACCGGGATCGGGTTCCTGATCCACCTCTATTCCGTGGGTTACATGGCGGATGACCCGGCCTTTTCGCGCTTCTTTGCCTATATGAACCTGTTCGTGGCGGCGATGCTGGTGCTGGTGATGGGTGACAACCTGGTGGTGCTGTATCTCGGCTGGGAAGGAGTGGGCCTGTGCAGTTACCTGCTGATCGGTTTCTGGTACGACAATGCCGAAAATGGGTATGCCGCGCGCAAGGCGTTTATCGTCACCCGCATCGGGGATACCTCGATGGCGCTCGGGCTGTTCCTGTTGTTTATGCACCTCGGTACCCTGGATATCCAGCAGTTGATGGTGAATGCCGGGCAGAATTGGTCGGTGGGTTCGTTGTGGCAGACACTCGGCGCCGCTTTACTGCTGGGCGGCGCGCTGGGCAAGTCGGCGCAATTACCGCTGCAAACCTGGTTACCGGACGCGATGGCGGGCCCGACTCCCATCAGTGCCCTGATCCATGCCGCCACCATGGTGACCGCCGGCGTTTACCT
>CAMYKE010000178.1 GCA_947258895.1 uncultured Pseudomonadales bacterium
GTTCCTGGAAGTAAAAAAGCGCTATTTACCGATGCAGAATTCGGAAAATATTCTGCCTAGCAGATCATCACTACTGAATTCGCCGGTGATTTCACCAAGGCACAGTTGCGCGTGACGGAGATCCTCGGCAAGCAATTCGCCGGCGCCGGTGGTGGTTAGTTGGGTAATTCCGGTGGCGACCAAATGCTCGGCGCGTCGCAGCGCATCCAGGTGCCGGCGCCGGGCGATAAAGGAGCCTTCAACGGTGTGAGTGATCCCCGCCGATCGCTTCAGGTGCTGCCTGAGGAGATCGATACCCTGGCCGGTTTTGGCAGATAATCGCACCATGGCGCAGGGAGATTCCGGTGTCGGCTCCAGCAGCGCGGGCTGCTGATCATGGAGATCGATCTTGTTCTGCACAATGGTGGTGTTGGAGCCGGCGGGAAGGCTGGAAGCGGCGGCAGGCCAGAGTTCTGCTGGCGACAGTCGAACGGCGTTGGGATCATCGGTTAACAGCAGGATCCGGTCAGCTCGTTCGAGCTCCTGCAGGGCGCGGCGGATACCTTCCTGCTCGATCTGGTCGGGACTGTCGCGCAGTCCTGCCGTATCGATGATATGCAGGGGGATCCCGTCGATCTGGATCAGTTCGCGCAGCAGGTCGCGGGTAGTACCGGGAATTTCGGTGACAATGGCCGATTCTTTTTCGGCCAGGGCGTTGAGCAGGCTGGACTTGCCCGCGTTGGGCGGCCCTGCAATGACGACATGGATGCCTTCCCGCAGCGCAGCGCCTTCGCTGGCTTTGGCGGTTAATTCGAGGATTTGTTGCCACAGGTTGTCGAGGCGCCCCAAAAGTTGCTTGTCGGCGAGGAAATCGATCTCCTCCTCCGGAAAGTCTATCGCCGACTCGACATGCATACGGACCTGGATCAGCGCCTCCAGCAGTGTCTTGACCTGCCGGGAAAAGGTCCCCTGCAGGGACCGCATTGCGCCCCGTGCCGCCTGTTCCGAGGCGCTGTCGATCAGATCGGCAATCGCCTCGGCCTGTATCAGGTCGATCTTGTCGTTGAGAAAAGCGCGCTCGGAAAATTCGCCGGGGCCGGCGATGCGGGCGCCACGATGGACGGCTTCCCTTACCAGCAGATCGACGACGACCGGGCCGCCATGGCAATGCAGTTCCAGTACCGTTTCGCCGGTGAACGAGTGTGGCGCGGGGAATAGCAGCGCGATGCCCTGGTCGAGCACCTGGTCGTCCCGATCCATAAACGCCAGGTAGCTCGCTACCCGGGGTTGCAGGGTGTGTTTGGTCAGGTGCAGGGCTATTTCAGGCGCAAGTGCTCCGGAGATGCGTACGATAGCCACGCCACCGCGTCCCGGCGGGGTGGCCTGCGCTACAATGGTGTCGGAACGATTAACGATTGCCATAGGGTTTCCCCGGCAGCGTTCGCCGGAGTTACGACTTGCCGGTCGCGGATTGCTCGATTTGCCTGGTAATTACCCACTGCTGGGCGATAGACAGAATGTTGTTCACCAGCCAGTACAACACCAGCCCGGCCGGGAACCAGAGGAAGAAAAAGGTGAACATGATGGGCATCATTTTCATAACCTTGGCTTGCATCGGGTCCGGCGGTTCCGGGTTCAGCATCTGCTGGATGAACATGGTTACGCCCATCGCTATCGGCAGGATAAAGAGCGGGTCCTTGACTGACAGGTCGGTTAACCAGAATACAAACGGGGAATGGCGCAATTCGACGCTTTCCAGCAATACCCAGTACAGGGCAATGAACACCGGCATTTGTACAAGAATCGGCAGGCAGCCACCGAGCGGATTGATTTTCTCCTTCTTGTACAACTCCATCATGGCCTGGGACATTTTCTGCTTGTCGTCGCCATACTGCTCTTTCAGGCGCTGCAGCTTGGGGCCTACGCGACGCATATTGGCCATGGATTTATAGCTGGTAGCGGAGAGCTTGAAGAAGATCAGTTTGATAACCAGGGTGGTCAGTACGATCGCCCAGCCCCAGTTGCCCACCAATCCATGCAGGAACGATAGCAACCAAAAGAGTGGCTGGGCAATAAACCATAACCAGCCGTAGTCGACGGTCAGTTCCAGCCCGGGTGAGATTGCCCCCAGCCTGTCCTGGATCTTCGGCCCCGCAAATAACAGCATCGAGGTACTGCGCGTTTCGCCGGCTGCGGCGGTCATCGCCGACCCTATAAAGCCGGCTATGTTCTCGCCGGCAGCATTTTTGCGGACCTGTATGTTGACGGTCTGGTCGGGTTTGGGAACCCAGGCAGCAACGAAGTAATGTTGCAATACGGCAATCCAGGCGCCGGTGGCCGAGGCGCGGTAGGGTTCTTCAGCGACATCGTCAAAACTGATTTTGTTGTAGCGTTCTTCCTCCGTGGTGGTGGCGGCGCCGAGAAAGCTTGCCATGCCCATGCTGGTGGTCTTGCCTGGATCATCGCTGTTATCGCGTTTCAATTGGGCAAACAGGTTGCCTTGCCAGGGCGCGTCAGAGTTATTTGCGACGAAGTACTCGACCCGGATAACGTAGTCGTTGCGTGTAAACGTATAGCGTTTGGTGATCTGTACATTATTGGCGGTGGTGAAGTGCAGGTCCACATTGAGCTGGTCGCTGCCGGGCGCAAGCTGATAGCTGGTCCGGGTGGAGCGGTATAGCGGTCTGCCAGTACTGGCGGCATCGGGACCGTCTTTGCCAATCAGGCCGCTTTGGGCAATGTAGGTGCGGGACGCACTGCGTTCCAGCAACGGGAAGGGTACCTCGGGCTGGTCTGCGGTGAGCGGGTAATCCTTGAGTGCGACCTTGACCAGGTCGCCACCGAGCGGGTCGATTTGTACTCGCAGGATATCGGTTTCAAGGTCAATCAGGGACGACGTATCGGTGCTGCCCGGTTCAATCGTGGTAGCCGGGGTTGCAGCAGTGTCGGGCACTTCGCTCGGCAGGTCATCGCTGGCGCCAGTAGGAGCAACGGGCACTGTGCGCGTCGGGTCAGGGGGGATACCCTGTGCTCGCTGTTCGGCGGGGCTGGATTGAACGGGCGTTTCCGGCTGGCCATAATCCTCGTTCCAGGCGAGAATCAGCAGGTAGGTAACGATAGCCAGTGCGGAAAACAGGATAATGCGTTGCGGTTCCATATGGAATCTAGTGCTCCGTCGGGTTTGGGGAGGCGCAGTCCGGTACCGGGTCAATACCGCCTTCGTGCCAGGGATGGCATTTGGCCAGGCGCGATACTGCCAGCCAGCTACCCTTTATTACCCCAAAACGGTCGATGGCCGTTTCTGCGTAACAGGAACAGGAAGGGTAAAAACGGCAATTGTTACCCAGCAATGGGCTGAGCAGGAACCGGTAAGCGCGCAACAGGAATATCACTAGTGCACGGCACGCGGCGATGGCCCGCTGGCTCGCGGTTACCGTGGGCGTTGCAATTGGGTCACCAGGTTGGCAAAAGTGTCGCATATTTCTTGATTGCTTAATCGATCCAGGCCCTTGCGTGCAATCAACACCATATCGGTTGAATGTGACAATCCGGCGTGATGGCGGAAAGCTTCGCGAATTACACGCTTAATGCGATTTCTCTGGACGGCAGACCGAATGTTCTTTTTGGCAATGACAAAGCCAACCCTGTCAATTCCGAGCTGGTTCGCTGCGCCCAGCAGCAACATCGAGCGGTTGGATGCGCGCCATTCGGTTTGCTTAAAAACGCGATCGAAGTCCGTCGCGGTCAGTAAGCGTCGGGTTTTTGGAAATCCACACTCGCCCATTCATAAAAGGTGTCGAATGTTACGCGCTGAGAGTCTTGCGTCCTTTGGCCCGGCGTCTCTGGATTACCTGGCGGCCGGCCTTGGTCGCCATACGGGCACGAAAACCATGGGCGCGCTTGCGTTTCAGGTTACTTGGCTGAAAAGTTCTTTTCATTTCAATATCTCGTAAAAATTGGTGTTGGAGCCAGTCGTGGCTCTGGCGGACGGGGGATTCTAGAGAATTTGCTGCCAATTCGCAATTTATTCGTCAATAAAATGCCACAAACATTCAAAGGCTTATAACTGTTTTGTAGCAGCTACCGGGCAACTCGTGATTGCGGGTGCCTGGAGCTTGTCGCTTCAACCTCGTTTTCCGGCCTGTATGTTTCATGGCAGGGTGCCGGCGGGGCTTGTAGCGGCGACGCCAGGGGCTTGGTTCTTGCGTTCCCGGGAGCCTGTCAAATTCCCTGTAAAACTTTCTAACTTATTGAAATTAAGAGGTATTAAAAAAAAATAATATGTTTTTTTACCTGTGGATAAGTTTTCCACAAAAGGTTAGAATCTGGGCTCTCTTTTCAGCCCCCAAATTGGGCAGTTTCGTGTGAATAACAGCCTCTGGCTAAAATGTATTGATCGCTTGCAGGAAGAATTGCCGCAACAGCAATTTAATACCTGGATTCGGCCTCTGCAATCGGACCTCGACGGCAGCACCCTGAGAATTTTGGCACCGAACCGGTTTGTAATGGACTGGGTAAGCCAGCGCTACCTCACCCGCATCAACGAAATCATCGGCGATTTTGAAAATGCGAGTGG
>CAMYKE010000179.1 GCA_947258895.1 uncultured Pseudomonadales bacterium
GTCAGACACCCCATATCACGACGGCGCAGCGCCAGCGGTGCACAGAGGTAACCAGGATGGCCTACCAACACATTACCATTCCCACCGATGGTGACAGGATCACCATTAACGAAGACCTGTCCCTGAGCGTGCCCGACCGGCCTATCATACCCTATATAGAGGGTGACGGGATTGGCGTTGACGTAACTCCGCCAATGCTCGACGTAGTAAACGCTGCGGTTCGCAAGGCGTATGGTGGCTCCAGGTCTATTGCCTGGATGGAGGTGTACTCCGGGCAAAAAGCGCTGGAAATATACGGTGACGATCAATGGCTGCCGGAAGAAACGCTGGCCGCGTTTGCCGAATTTACCATCGGTATCAAAGGTCCCCTGACGACACCTGTGGGTGGAGGCATTCGGTCGTTGAATGTCGCGATTCGTCAGCAGATGGACCTGTACTTGTGCCAGCGACCGGTGCGCTGGTTTCGGGGTGTGCCCAGCCCGGTGGTCAATCCGGCGGCAATCGACATGGTGATTTTTCGTGAAAATTCCGAAGACATCTACGCCGGTGTCGAGTGGGCAGCCGGTTCGGCGGAGGCGGACAAACTGTTGCGCATTCTGCGTGACGACTTCGGGGTAAAGAAAATTCGCTTCACCGAGAACTGCGGGATCGGCATCAAACCCGTTTCCGAGCAGGGCAGCAAACGGCTGGTGAGACGTGCCATCCAGTATGCCATCGACCAGCGTTGCCCCAGTGTCTGCCTGGTGCACAAGGGCAATATCATGAAATTTACCGAAGGCGCATTCAAGGACTGGGGGTATGAGGTGGCTCGCGACGAGTTCGGCGCACAACCGCTCAACGGCGGTCCCTGGTGTGTTGTCAAGAATCCGCACACCGGCGACGAAATCGTTATCAAGGATGTGATCGCAGATGCCATGCTGCAACAGCTGTTGCTGCGGCCGGAGGAGTACAGCGTGATCGCTACCCTCAACTTAAACGGCGACTACATCTCGGACGCGCTGGCCGCCCAGGTCGGCGGGATTGGTATCGCGCCAGGTGCCAACATTGGTGATCGGGTAGCAATTTTCGAGGCTACCCACGGCACTGCGCCGAAATACGCGGGTCAAAATAAGGTGAATCCCGGTTCGTTGATATTGTCCGCCGAAATGATGCTCCGGCACCTGGGTTGGAACGAAGCCGCCGAACTGATAATTCACGGCATTGAAGGCGCGATCCAGGCGAAATATGTGACCTACGATCTCGAGCGCCTGATGCAGGATGCAACCCTGGTTACAGCATCAGAGTTTGGCGAGGCAATTATCAGGCATATGGATTGACGAGCAGTTATCCGCGCCGCCGGGTACAATACGGTGGTAATTCAGGTAGCGCTATAGCTGCCTTGCAACCCGCGAGAACGTCCCCATCTAATCAGTTCGACTTTGTTATATCGCGAACCCGGGGACCAGGATAATGGGACCAACGCTGAACAGCACAACCCGGAAGTAGCAATTGAATACACGTTAACCAGGCAAGGTTTGTCGAGCAAAAATATGAGTAAAACCGCTCAGATTGAACTAACATTAAATCAAGGCGATCAGAAAGATGACGGTAACCTGGCGTTAGAGCACGCCAAACCGAAACTAAAGAAGCCGTCGATGTATCGAGTCATCATGTTTAATGATGACTATACACCGATGGAATTTGTGGTCGAGATTCTCGAAACGTTCTTCAACATGGATCGAGAGAAAGCGACCCAGGTCATGTTAACAGTGCATACTCAGGGTAAGGCAGTATGTGGAATATTTACTCGCGACATCGCGGAAACCAAGGTGGCACAGGTAAACCAGTTCGCCAGTGAAAATGAACACCCCCTACTTTGTGGTATTGATCGTGCAGATTAGTCTAAGCTCAGAGAGGCTGCTCACATGTTAAGTAAAGACCTGGAAGTAACACTCAATACGGCGTTCAAGGAAGCTCGCTCCAAGCGTCACGAGTATATGACGGTAGAACACCTGCTGCTGGCCCTGCTGGATAATAATTCAGCGGTCGGTGTGCTACGCGCCTGCGGTGTCGACCTGGCCAGTTTGCGCAGGGAGCTTAACGAGTTTGTGATCGCCACCACGCCAGTCATTCCTGATTCCAGCGACGATGTTGAAACCCAGCCGACACTTGGTTTCCAGCGAGTGTTGCAGCGCGCGGTATTCCACGTCCAGTCGTCCGGCAAAAAGGAAGTGACCGGCGCCAATGTTCTGGTTGCCATCTTCAGTGAACAGGAAAGCCAATCGGTGTACCTGCTGAAGGAGCAAAGCGTAAGCCGCATCGACATCGTTAACTATATTGCCCATGGTATTTCCAAGGTCTCCGATGGCAGCGCCCATGAAGACGCGGGGCAGGAGCAGACGGATAGCGAAGTAGCCACCGACGCCCCCAGCCAGAGCCCGCTGGAGACTTATGCGTCCAATCTGAATGAGCTGGCCCGGCAAGGAGAAATAGATCCGTTGATTGGCCGTGACCACGAGGTTAGCCGGGTAATCCAGATTCTGTCACGGCGCCGCAAGAACAATCCGTTGCTGGTAGGCGAATCCGGCGTCGGCAAAACCGCTATTGCAGAGGGCCTGGCCAAACTGATCGTCGATGGTGAGGTGCCAACGGTCATGGAAGATGGTGTGGTCTACTCGCTGGACATGGGGGCCCTGCTGGCAGGAACCAAGTATCGCGGCGATTTTGAAAAACGCTTCAAGGCATTACTCGCCGAACTCAAGAGCCTCGACCACGCAATTCTGTTCATCGACGAGATTCACACGATAATCGGTGCCGGGGCGGCTTCCGGCGGGGTGATGGATGCATCAAATCTCCTGAAACCCCTGTTAAGTTCCGGCAAGATTCGTTGTATCGGTTCGACGACCTACCAGGAGTTTCGCGGTATCTTCGAGAAGGACCGGGCATTGGCGCGGCGCTTCCAGAAAATCGACGTGGATGAACCAGGCGTAGAGGATACCTACCGGATTCTGAAGGGCCTCAAGGCCCGCTTCGAGGAGCACCATGACATTCGCTTTACCGACAAGGCATTGCGTACGGCATCGCAGTTAGCCGATCGCTATATCAATGACCGGCATATGCCCGACAAGGCCATAGACGTCATCGATGAAGCCGGTGCATTCCAGCGCCTCAAGCCGGAAAAAAAGCGCAAGAAAGTGATCGGTGTGCCCGAGATCGAGAAGATCATCGCGAGTATTGCGCGGGTGCCGGCACAAACCGTATCGGTTTCGGACAAGAACCAGTTGAAGAACCTGGATCGCGACTTGAAAATGGTCGTATTTGGCCAGGATCCGGCGATCGACGCCATCAGCACGGCCATCAAGCTGTCCCGCGCGGGCCTCAAATCGGTGGAAAAACCCATCGGCTCATTCCTCTTTGCCGGCCCGACCGGCGTTGGCAAGACCGAACTCAGCCGTCAGCTCGCCAAGGTAATGGGAGTGGAGCTGGTGCGCTTCGATATGTCGGAGTATATGGAGCGGCATACCGTGTCACGTTTGATTGGCGCGCCGCCCGGCTATGTTGGCTTTGACCAGGGCGGGCTGTTGACCGAAGCGATAACCAAGCATCCCCATTGTGTCCTGTTGCTCGATGAAATCGAGAAGGCACACCCGGAGGTTTTCAACCTGTTGCTGCAGGTGATGGATCATGGCGTGTTGACCGATAACAATGGCCGCAAGGCCGATTTCCGCAACGTGGTGCTGATCATGACCACCAACGCCGGTGCCGAGCTGATCAGCCGCCGTTCGATCGGTTTCAGCAACCAGGACCACAGCAGCGATGCCCTCGAGCAAATTCGCAAACAATTTACTCCGGAGTTCCGTAACCGGCTCGACGGTATCGTCGAGTTCAAGTCCCTTGATTCGCGCGTGATCGAAAGCGTTGTGGATAAATTCCTGATCGAATTGCAGGCGCAACTGGATGACAAGAAAGTGCACATCGAGGTCGATGATGAGGCGCGAGCATGGCTTGCCAGCCATGGCTATGATGATGCCATGGGCGCGCGTCCAATGGCCCGCCTGATTCATGACAAGCTCAAGAAGCCGCTGGCTGAAGCGATTTTATTTGGCGAATTGGCGGAGAAGGGCGGGTTTGCTACGGTTTCGGTCGAAGATGACGACCTGTCGATAAGCCTGCATCAGGAAGAAGCAGCCGTTGCCGAGCACTGAACACGGCGAGGGGCGGCTAGCGGGCGCGGTAGGTGATGCGGCCTTTGCTCAGGTCGTAGGGCGTTAACTGGAGTTTCACCTTGTCACCCGTAAGGATACGGATATAGTTCTTGCGCATCTTACCGGAAATATGCGCCGTTACTACGTGGCCGTTCTCGAGCTTCACTCGAAACATGGTGTTCGGCAGGGTGTCGATGATCTCCCCATCCATTTCAATGTGGCCCTCTTTGGCCATAGACTGCTACCTCAACGTGTAAGTGGATTCAAATCGGTTTTGAGGCGTGCATTCTGCCTAAATGAACACGCTTAATCAACCTATCTCCCGCGGGAATAGTGGTGGCTACCGCCACTGTTCGTTGATCAGCATCTCAAGAGGTCTGTAACGGGACTTGTAGTCCATTTTCTTGCAGCCTTTTACCCAGTATCCGAGGTAAAGGTAATCAAGTGACTGCTCGCGCGCGAGTTCCACCTGACGCAAAATACAGTAGGTGCCAAGGCTGCGCTCCGGGAGCCCGGGATCGAAATAACTGTAGACCGCTGAATAGGCGTTTTCCATGCGATCGCAAACTGCGACAGCGACCAGGCGGTCGCCACGGCGAAATTCCAGAAACCGGGTATCGGTATTGGTTTGCACCAGGAACGATTCAAACATTTCCACGCTTGGTGGGAACATGTCGCCGTCGGCATGGCGGAGATTGATATAATCGGCAAATAATCGATAGGATTCATCGCTTACTGCGGGAGAAGCGAGCGTCAGTTCCAGGTCGGAATTGCGCTTGAGCACGCGCCGATGGGTTTTCCCCGGCCGAAAGTCCTGCACCGGTATTCGTGTCGAAATACAACTCTCACATGCTTCGCAGTTGGGACGGTAGACAAAATCACCACTGCGGCGAAACCCGCGTTCCGCAAGGTAGGTGCTGGTTTGGCGATCCAGCTCGGCAGCGGGATCGATAAAGACCGAGCGCGATTCCCTGCCATTCAGGTAACTGCATGGATGCTCCTGGGTTTGGTAAATCTTTAAGCGATCGTAACCTGACACGTTAAAGGCTCCAGTTCGACGCCAGGGGCTCACGTACTGCCCCCTGCAAATGCTGTATAAATTTCGCGCGCGGAATTTCAGTGGCACCCATGCGTGCGAGGTGTTCGCTGTGCACCTGACAGTCTATTAGAGTAAAGTGATCCGCCTTTAGTTTCTCCACGAGGTGGAACAATGCGATTTTCGACGCGTCACGTTCCTTGCTAAACATGGACTCGCCGAAGAAAATACTGCCCATCGCTATACCATATAACCCCCCGACCAATTTGTCATCCCGCCACACCTCTACCGAGTGAGCTACACCGAGGGCATGCAGCTCGTTGAACGCCTGATACATCTCCCGGGTAATCCAGGTGCCATTGGCTTTGCTGCGTGGCGCGGCGCAGGCCCTGATGACTTCCGCAAAGTTGTGATCGAGGCGGATCCGCAGTGAATCCCGATGAAGCGACTTGTGCAGACTGCGCGAAACATGCATTTGTTCGGGGTACAGCACTGAGCGAGGATCGGGGGACCACCACAGAATCGGTTGATCTTTTTCATACCAGGGGAAAATGCCCCTTCGATAGGCCTCCAGCAAGCGCCGTGGAGCAAGGTCGCCACCCACGGCCAGCAGACCGTTGGGTTCACTAAGCGCAGCGCGCAGCTCAGGAAACTCTACGGTACCGGTCTCCAGCCAATTGATTTCTGCCATACTCGATCTATCTTCTACTGCCAGCGCACCGGGTAATTTTATCACGTCTCGGGCGATAGCGGTTTTAAACTCTACCAAGAGCAACTATAGTAGCGGCCTGACTCTACGGCCATGATTTATCGATGAATTTGACATTGTTTAGTAGTGAACATTGCGAACTTTGCGATCAGGCGGAGCAACTAATCCACCAAACCCTGGGGACAGCGGAGTACCGCCTGGTGCATGTGGATATCGGCAGTTCGATTGCGCTGCAAAAACAGTACGGACTCAAAATCCCTGTATTGATGCGGGAGCAGGATGAGGCAAGCGCCCTTTACTGGCCATTCGGGCCCGAGCAAATACGCCAGCTGGTGGCAACTGGCCGTGACCGTGCCGGCGAGTAGCGCCGGCAGCTTGCCACTTCGACAAATTACAAGGAGCTCGCGATGAACCAGTATGACTATGATTTATTTGTGATAGGGGCGGGGTCTGGCGGCGTGCGGGCAGCACGCATGGCGGCCAGCCTGGGGGTGCGCGTTGCGATTGCCGAGGACCGCTACCTCGGGGGCACCTGTGTCAATGTCGGTTGCGTGCCGAAGAAGCTGTATGTCTACGCATCCCACTACCGTGAAGAGTTCCATGATGCCGCCAATTTTGGTTGGCAGCAGCAGGTGGCCCCCGAGTTCGACTGGCCGACACTGCGTGACAACAAGATCGAGGAGATCAAGCGGCTCAACGGCATCTACAACGACCTGCTCAGTAATTCCGGCGCCGAGTTGATCACAGGCCGGGCCACGGTCACGGGTAGTCATTCGGTGGCGGTCAACGGCAGGGAAATAACCGCGGCAAGAATCCTGGTCGCTACCGGAGGCTGGCCGTATATTCCCGAGTTCCCGGGTTCCGAGCACGTGATCAGTTCCAACGAGGTATTTGATCTGGAGCAGTTCCCGCAGCATGTGGTTGTCGTCGGCGGCGGCTATATTGCGGTCGAGTTCGCGGGCATTTTGAACGGACTTGGTGCCACCACCGAATTGCTGTATCGCGGTGACCTGTTTTTACGCGGCTTTGACCAGGATATCCGCGAATCTGTAGCCGCAGAACTGACCAAGAAGGGCATCACGAACCGCTTCGGCGCCATCATTACGCGCATTGACAGGACCACCGGCGGCCAGC
>CAMYKE010000180.1 GCA_947258895.1 uncultured Pseudomonadales bacterium
AGCGGAAGGTCAGCCCCGCACGGGCGACATGGTCGATCCATGCCTTCAGGCTGGAAGGAATCCCAAAGTTATACATCGGCAGACCCAACACGATGATATCGCTGCGCTTGAGTTCATCGACGAGTTGATCCGACAACGCCGCCAGCGCCCGTTCTTCCTCGGTACGCTCTGCTACAGGCGTTGCAAACGCCGCAAATGCCGCAGCGGTCAAATGCGGCAGGGTGTCGGCCGACAAGTCGCGCCGGATAACGCTAATTTCCTGATTATGGGCTTGAAGCCGCTCGATAAAGGCGGTCGCCAGTTGGTTCGATTTGCTTTTCTCGCCAAAAATACTGGTGCTGAGGTGAAGTACGTTGGTCATGATGAATGCTCCTGTTCTACTGTTCGCTAACTATTCATTGGCGACCTCCCGGAGCGTTGACGTCTCCGCAAGATCGTATTGCAGGAAATTATATATCTATTATTTAGATCTAAAAGCCCCTATAATCGATCAAATTTATCGATAATTTCGATTTATTAACTTCGCGCAGGGAGTACCTGCCAAGTGGCGAGTGCTTTTGGGCAAGACTTTGGAAGAGGTGTAATCAGTGCAGGATCATGAAGATGCAGGCCTCTGAACCGGAACCGGACACCCGGGTTTCCCTGGATCAATGGTACATATTTACCACCGTCGTTGACTGTGGTGGGTACTCCGCCGCAGCCGACAAGCTGCGCAAGAGCCAGTCCACCATCAGCTACGCCATGCAGCGCCTGCAGTCCCAGCTCGGGCTAAAGGTCTTTGAAATCAGGGGCCGTCGCCCGCAGTTAACGGATGCCGGTGAAGCGTTGTTGCGACGGGCGCGAAACCTGCTGGACGATGCCAGTGTGCTGGAATCCACCGCCAAGAACCTGGCCCGTGGCTGGGAAGCCGAAATCACCGTGGCCGTCGACGTCATCACGCCGCGAGCGCTGTGGATCGGTAGCTTGAGCACATTTGAAGCTGCCCACCCCGATATCCGGGTCGAGATCGTCGAAAGCGCGTTGTCGGGCACTCAGGAACTGATCGTACAGCGCAAGGCCGACCTCGCTTTATGCGGCCTCGCTCCCCCGGGCTATCGCGGCGAGCGGCTGGCCAGAGTCCCCTTTATCCCGGTCGCCCATAGCGAGCATGCACTCCACCGGGTGGGCAGGGAACTCAGCGAACAGGACCTGCGTGCGCAACGCCAGATCGTGGTGCGTGATTCCGGCGCCTACCGGCGCATCAGCACCGGCTGGCTGGAAGCAGAGCGACGCTGGACCGTGAGTCATTTCAGCAACTCCATAGATCTGTTGCTCGAGGGATTGGGGTTCGCCTGGATCCCCCATGACAAGGTGGCGACGCATATCGCAGACGGCAGGCTGAAAGCGTTGCCCGTTCCGGACCTGGGCACCCGCTGCGTCGACCTGAACATGATTTTACCCAACCGCGAATTAACCGGCCCGGCCGCAACCGAACTGGCGAGTTATTTTCGCGCCAATGCCGCACGCCTTGCTGGTCCCGGGTCGGTGGCTGGCGGGTAGATTTGGCCGGCCGCAGCGGGTGACAGGCATGTGCTGTGCCCGCCCCGGCGGCATTGGTTTCCCGTTGCGTTCCGAATATACTGCAATCCGATGTTGGCCAATCTGGTGCTTTGTCAAGGTATTAACAGGAGACAGAACTTGAAACTGATCGTGGGGATATCAGGCGCCAGTGGCGTTATCTACGGCATTCGTTTGCTGCAAACATTGCGCGATGTTGCGAATGTCGAGACCCACCTGGTGATGTCGAATACCGGCAAACTCAACGTCAAGCTCGAAACCGAGTATGAGCTCAAGGAGGTCGAGGCGCTCGCGGATGTGGTCCATTCCGACAATAACGTAGCCGCCTCCATCGCCAGCGGTTCCTTCCGCACGGCGGGCATGATCATCGCCCCCTGTTCGATCAAGACACTGTCTGCAGTGGTGCACTCCTATACCGATAACCTGCTGACCCGCGCCGCGGATGTCGTTCTCAAGGAAGGTCGTAAACTGGTATTGATGCCACGCGAGACGCCGCTCCATGCCGGGCACTGCAAGTTACTTTACGACGCGGCCCTGCTGGGCGCCCACATTGCCCCGCCGATGCCGGCCTTTTATGCCAAGCCAGGCTCGGTCGACGATATCATTGACTACTCGGTGGGCCGAGTCCTCGACCTGTTTGATATCGATGTCGGCCTCGAGAGTCGCTGGCAGGGTGCCTGACAGCGGACCCCGGACTGGCGTGTCCACGTTGCGTATAGAACCGGTGTTCTGGGATTTCTCCTTGCGCATCTATAACCAGGACGGGATGCCCGCTGCGTGCCTCTGGCTGCAGGACGAACGCGGCGTCGACGTCAATCTGCTGTTGTTTTGCGTCTGGTTCGGCGCGACCAGGGGCAGCCTGGATGAAGAGGCATTGGCGGCCGCGATGCGCTTTTCCACGGCCTGGGGTGACGCGGTGGTTAAACCGCTACGCGCCGCGCGCCGCTGGTTAAAGCGCTCGGCGGCCGAACTCGCGGAGGTGCAGATGGGACGCCTGGACACAATGCGCGAACAAATCAAGGCGTGCGAGCTGGCTGCGGAACAAACCCAGGAAAATGCGCTGCAGAACATTGCCCGCAACTACGCTGTCAGTGTCCTGGCCGCGGCGGACGCTCGCGCCGCGGCGACCGCCAATATCCAGCGCTACCTGGAGGCTGCGGGTATCCTTGCGGACGCTGCAAGCGATTCCCGCATCAGACGGGTCCTGGACGGCGTGTTCGCCACCGGCCAACCGGAAACCGGCTCGTGAGACTATCCCGCTGCTACAACATCGCCGACTATCGCGAACTCGCCCGGCAAAGGTTACCCGCCCCCCTTTTCCACTATATCGATGGCGGCGCCGATGACGAGGTTACCCTGCGCCGCAATACCGACGCATTCGAGACCATGGACCTGGTGCCCAATGTGCTGGCTGGCATAGACGCCGTCGACCTGAGTACCCGCGTGTTGGGACAGGATTTGGAGATCCCGCTGTTTTTCTCCCCCACCGCGATGCAGCGACTGTTTCACCACGATGGCGAGCGTGCGGTTGCGCGGGTGGCCGAGAAGTTCGGTACCCTGTTTGGTATCTCCACCATCGGCACGCGCGGCATTGAGGAGATCGGCGCATTCACCGCCGGGCCGAAACTGTTCCAGATTTATATCCACCGCGACCGTGCGCTCAACAGCGACCTGATCAGTCGCTGCAGAGCGGCGAATTTCAATGCATTGGCCCTCACGGTCGACACCGTAGTCGCGGGTAATAGGGAGCGGGATTACCTGACCGGAATGACCACCCCGCCCCGCCTCACCCCGCAGAGCCTGCTCAGTTTTGCGCTGCACCCGGAGTGGACCCTCAATTACCTGTTCCGGGAGAAATTCGATCTGCCCAACGTGTCGCGCTATGTGACCCAGGGCAGCGGTATCGCCTCCTCGATCGCTGACTATATCAACAGCCAGATGGACCCCTGCATAAGCTGGGACGATGCCGCCAGGCTGGTGGAAGAGTGGAACGGCCCGTTTGCCCTGAAAGGCGTAATGTCGGTGGCTGATGCCCGGAAGGCAGTCGAAATCGGCGCCAGCGCCATCATGATCTCCAATCACGGTGGTCGCCAGCTCGATGGCTCTCGCTCCCCTTTCGACCAGTTAGGCGCGATCGCGGATGCCGTGGGCGGGCAGATCGAGATTATCCTCGACGGCGGGATTCGCCGCGGCACCCATGTGTTGAAAGCCCTCGCCATGGGCGCAACCGCATGCTCCGGTGGGCGCCTGTATCTTTATGCTCTGGCGGGCGCAGGCGAAGCCGGGGTCGATCGCGCGATGACCCAGCTCTGTGACGAAATGATGCGGGACATGATGCTGATGGGGTGTCGCTCCGTAGCGGACCTCAACCGCTCCATGCTCGCGCCCAGGCCCGGCTAGTGCGCGGCCGTACTGTCCAGAATTCCATAGCCATGGTGCAACTCCAGGAGTAAATGGATCAGTTGCGGGTTGGGACGGTACCGCCTCGACGACTTAGCACCGCCAATAGCAGGGTTGTCAGCAGCCCCAGCATGGCAAACCCGGCAAGCAGCATGAAGTAGTGGTGGTGGCCGGCGCTCCCCGGGGACGCGTCCAGTAATCGGCCCGCGATCGGTGCGAAAAATATGTCCGGCGTAAACCCGACCACCGATATCAGCCCCACCGCCGTCCCGGTATGGGCTTTATCAATGCGGGTCTCCTGTAGTAATGCGAAGTACACGGCGCGCACCGCAAACACTGCGAAAAACGTCACCACCAGGTTGGCGTACAGAATTCCCGTCGCAAGCGATGCCGGGGCTACCAGTCCCAGCACGCCATAGGTCGGGAGCAGCAGGCAAAAGCCTGCCCCGACGATCCTGCTCGGCGTGAACCGGTCGGCAAGGAACCCGGCGCCCACCGCAGCCAGCGGCCGGATATAGGCGGCCGTGGCGGTAAATCCCGCGGCTTCGACCTCAGTACCCTTGTATCCGCAGTAGGCGCAGATTACGATGCCGGCCTGGCACCAGACGACCGGCGTGCGCAAAACCTCAAGTACGTGCCCAAGGGTTGCTGACGCGCCGCTGATAGCACCGTGGTTTCCGCCCGGAATCGTCCACCAGGCGAGCAGCCCGGCGGCGAGGGTGACAAGGCTGTAAAAATAGATCACCGACTGCAGCGCGGTCTGCCTGCCGGGCGCAGACACGCCGGCTATATCCGCTGGTAGTGCCGAACTCAGCAACACCACCGCAACGGTCGCCATGCCGGCAGCCACCAGCCCCCGGCCCCCGTCGAGGATCCCGAACGCACGGCCCTGCTCCAGGTCACCACCCCAGGCCCGGGTTGCCTTGATTAGGGCCGCCCAGAACAACAGGATCGAGGTGAACCCCCAGTAGGCAAACAGCACCATTAAACCGAATCGCCCGGGCACCTGGGCCAGGTACACGCCGCCGACTGCCGTGGCAAGCAGGGAGACGGTAAGCAGTTGGCGAGCGGAACAGCGGTCGGCGATCGCGCCACCGGGAAAATACGCTAGCATCGCGGTAATCCCGTACACCGCGAACATATCACCCAGTTGCGAATTGGAGAGCCCGAACACGTCCAGGAAGGTGGGGCGAAAAAAACGGGCCACGTGAAATGGCAGGCTGAAGATCATCTCGCCGGCGAACACCAGACAAAACAGGGTCAGCCAGCGGCCCCTCATAGATTCGGAATGCGAGCTCTCAGCGATCAAGGCGAACCGGGGCGATCGCCACTGCCGGCGCCCATGGAGTTATCCGGAGTTCCGCTGGCGCGAGCCGCTACCCGGCCCCGCGACGCCCGCAGTAAGGGTAAAACGCATGGCCTCGTCCATGGTCATGTTCACCGGCCGCACCCGGCTGCGGGGAATAGTGACTGCATAACCGCCAATCAT
The DNA here is from genome assembly GCA_947258895.1 of uncultured Pseudomonadales bacterium. Next base: position 5,447 of record CAMYKE010000180.1, read on the forward strand.
GTAACTCATGGGCAAGTAGACCAATATCCGCTCTTCATCGCCCTCCTTCTGCAGACCCTGCGGCAACTTTTCCGGGACCGCCCGGGTCACAAACCCGATGGTTTCCAAATCGTTGTCGCCGAGGTTCACTGCCACAACCTGCGCGAATTCCTTTTTTCGGGTCGGTGAAAAATAATTCAGGAAATCGCTCATTGCGCCGTAGATCGAGCGCACGATGGGCATTTTGTAAAGCAACTGCTCCGCCAGTTCGAAAAGCCGCTGCACCACGTAGGCATGCATCAACAGCCCCACCAGCATGATCACCCCGATTCCCGCGAGCAGGCCCATCCCGGGCCAATAGAAGGATTCCGGAAGGACCAGCCGGATCAGGCCGCCCAAAGCCGTTTCCGCGGTTACGGCGAACCAGTACAGAAGATAAAGCGTGATGGCAACGGGGAGAACGGTGAACAGCCCGGTTAGCATGTAGCGGCCAAGGAATTTCATGGGCATACCTGCGGCCGAATGCTGCTGCTTGCAGTTGCCGGGACGATGCTTGATCGCGGCATGTCTAGTGGCTGGGATCGCATGGTGATAAGTCTCCAGTAGGGGTAGACGGAGATTGCCACTTTGGTAGATGGATGGCAATCATTGGAGCGGTTTGAAACCTGGTCGTTTGCTCTGGCGCAGCAATCCTGCGTGGGATAAGCCGCCGGTTTCACGTTTCCCAGGCAAACATTGGGCCCGTGTGCTGGTAAACACCGGCTGCCCAAAAGCGTTTGCCCCGGAGCCCCTGCCCAGCGGTTCCCTGCAATGCTCGCAAACTCCGGCGGCGGGACAACTCACCGCGATCCCATTCTTATTCCAACGACAGATTTCGGCTCCTGGCTGGCTCTATACTATTGACCCGGCAAAACTCGCCTGTGGGTCACCCGCCACGTAATAACAGGAGAACAGAAATGAGACATGTATGGCTAACTGGAATGGGTAGTAACCTTGCCCTGGCGATCGGACTCGCAGGCTTTGCTCCCATCGCAATGGGAGACGATGAACTCGAGTGGGATGAAGCCGAACTCTTCTTCGAGCTGAATGACACCGACGGCGACCTGGGTATTCACGCCAACATCGATGGAGGACCATGGAAAAAACTGATCATCGAGGATAGTAACGAGAAAAAGATCCTGAAGATTCGCACCCGTGGGCGCCTAAAAGAACAGGGCATGACCCAGCTGGAATGGGAAAGCGCCGAACCCACGTTTGACGAGTTGTCCCCGGCTGAATTTTTTGAGCGATTTCCCGAAGGTGTGTACGAGATCGAAGGCAAGACTCTCGACGGTGAGGAACTGGAGGCTGAAGTGGTACTGAGCCATGTCATGGCGGCCCCGGTGCCGAACCTGACCGTGAACGGGTCGATGGCGGCTGAGAACTGCGATGCCCCGGATCTCCCGCAGGTGATGCTTCCCGTCCTGGTGGACTGGGACGAGGTCCTGGAATCACATCCGCTGATCGGTACCCCTGGCGTACCCGTCGAGATCTCGCGCTACCAGTTCTTTGTGGAACGCGACGATGTGAAGATCAGCGTTGACCTGGATGCCGACGTTACCGAGTTTCCGGTTCCCGACGCCTTCCTCTCGGCTACCGGGGTGTGGAAGTATGAGGTGATTGCCCGCACTGAGGGCGGCAACAACACCGCCGTTGAATCCTGCTTCGAGCTAATCGAGTAATACCAGAGACGATCCACTGTGGCGCAACACGAGCCGGGCGGTGATGCCGCCCCGCCCTGTTGCCAATTGCTGTAGTAACTCCGGATTACTACCATGCCCGGGAAAGTGATCGGTTTACTTCAATACCGCATACTCGTTATGGCGAGCGGGTACACGACGGTGAACACGCCGGGTTTTGTTTCGCCCTTTTGCTAAGCGGGGTATAGTGCACATCGAGTTCGGTAGAGCGGATTCCATTTATAGTACCGCGCAGGCCATTCCGGGTAGCTACCGCACCTGAATTCTTGCCGCCTGGTACCCCGCAAGCGTTACAGAAGCATCGTTCCGTCGAAGTTCCAGAAGCATCGCTCCGTCGCAGTTCCGGGTAGTTATTGATCAGGATCTTGCCACCTTCCAGCTCCCCTGGTAACTCGATCGTTACTTCATCGGTTGCGAAATTCAACAGCACCAGGATCACTTCGTCATCGAGGCTACGGGTATAGGCGTAGAGTTGCTCGTGATCGGGGAACAGCAGCTCATAGAGGCCATACACCAGCGTCAGGCTGTCCTTGCGCAACTTCGCCATTTGCCGGAAATAATTCAGTGGCGAATCGGGTACGTTTTCCTGCGCGGCGACGTTAATCTCGGTAAAGTTTGGGTTGACCTTGAGCCAGGGGGTGCCGGAAGTGAAACCGGCATGCGCCGAGTCATCCCATTGAATGGGCGTGCGCGCGTTATCCCGTGCGCACAGCTTGTGGGATTCCATAAACTTGTCTAAATCACCCCCTTCCTGTTTGGTCAGGTGATACCAGTTAATCGTCATGATATCGCGGTAATCCTCGATAGTATCGAACTTGATGTTGGTCATGCCGATTTCGTCACCCATGTAGTAGTACGGCGTGCCGCGCATGGATAACAGATAGGTGGTTAGCATTTTCGATGCCGCCTCGCGCCATGGCGGCGTGTCATTTGCCCAGCGCGTAACCATGCGGGCGAAGTCATGATTCCCGAAATAAACGGTGTTCCAGCCTTTTTCGTTAAACACCTGGTCCCATTCCGTCATCACCTGCTTAAACTTCACCAGGTTCTGGAAATCGTCATTGACGATAAATCGTTCCCCGACCCCGATCGACTGATGATCAAAGTGATAACTCATGTTCAATTCCTGGCGATCTTCCGCGACCAGATCCAGCACGTTCGCAGGCTTGGTCCCCGGGCCTTCGGCCACGGTCATGATGTCGTAGTGCTGCAACACTTCCCGATTCATTTCTTGCAGGAATTCATGCAGGCGAGGACCCTGGGCATACATATCGATCATCGCGGCGCCGTGATAATCCGGGAATTCGGGATAGCCGTCGTGCTTGGAAATAAAGGTAATCACATCCATCCGGAAGCCATCGATTCCCTTCTTGAACCAGTAGTGCATCATGTCGTAGATTTCCTGGCGCACCTGCGGATTTTCCCATTTCAGGTCGGGTTGCTTAACCGCAAAATAATGCAGGTAGTGGGCGTCGGTCTGCTCGTCGTATCTCCAGGCGTTGGCCTGGTCATCGAAATAACTCCAGCGACGAGGGGGCTTGCCCTTCTCGGCCGGCCACCAGTGGTAGTAGTCGCGATAGGGGTTGTCGCGAGAGCTGCGGGACCGCTTGAACCACTCGTGTTCGTCGCTGGTGTGGTTGACCACCAGGTCCATCACGACCTTGAGCCCACGACTATGCATTCCGTCGAGTAACTCCTTAAAGTCCGTCATGGTGCCGAACTCATCCATAATGTCCCGGTAATCGCTGATATCGTACCCGTTATCATCATTCGGCGATTTGTAGACCGGATTCAGCCAGACTACGTCCACTCCAAGGCTCTTGATGTAATCGAGCCGATTGATAATGCCCCGCAGATCGCCAACACCGTCGCCATTGCTATCCTGGAAACTGCGAGGATATATCTGGTAAACAATTGCTTCTTTCCACCATACGCGTTTGATTTTACTGAGCTGCATGTTGTCATCCTTCTGTGATGAGCCCCGAGTAAATATCCCCCGGCAAAGCCGGGGGCTTTAGTTTTGTGAGCCGCTCGAAGCGGCGGTTACGGAACCTGCGGTTCCTCGCGATCCCTAAAGGGATCAACTACATCAGTTTCAATTGGTCAATTCGCCGGTCTTCAGACTCCTGGTGCCTTATATAGGCCCGGATAACCTGTTCATCTCGACCCACCGTTGACGCAAAATACCCTCTTGCCCAAAAATGCTGGCCGGCATAGTTCCTTTGTTTCCCTGAAAACCGTCGTGCAATTTGAATCGCACTTTTCCCTTTGATAAATCCAATCACTTGGGCAACTGCATACTTTGGCGGAATCGATATCATCAAGTGGACATGGTCCGACATTAAGTGACCTTCCTCAATCAGACTTTCCTTCTGCCTGGCCAAACTGTGAAATATTTCGCCCAATTCCCGTCTAATCTGGCCGAACAATATCTTCCTTCGATACTTGGGAATGAAAACAACGTGATACTTACACTCCCATCTCGTGTGATTTAAACTGTTTACTTGTCTCATGGTTTCTCCTTTGCGTGGTGCTTGGCGGCTCACGCATTGGAGTTACTATGAGACTTCCGTATCTGTCAAACTATGAAGGCCTCCCCAGCAGAGCTGGGG
>CAMYKE010000181.1 GCA_947258895.1 uncultured Pseudomonadales bacterium
GCTGAAGCCCAGGTCGTTGCTCCGGCGTCCAACCTGAGCCTCGCCCGTATCAATATAGTGGAGGAGCGTTACTGATGTCCTTGAATCGAGTCACTTTATCCGTCGCCGCGGCCGCATTGATTTCAACGTTGAGCGTGCCGGCTTTCGCCAACTGTAATGCAACAATCAATGGACGACCGATGACCCTCCAGGAATGCGCCCTGGTGTATCGAGTGTACGGCCGCGTCATACCCGGTGCCTATCTGATGGACAGGTATGGCAACTGGGTCAATGTCAACAACCGCAGGCACCGCGGCAACATCTACAGAGATTCCGAGGGTTCGAGCTCCGGCTCCTGGGGCGGTGGTTCCTATGTGAGTCCCCATGGCGTCTATGATTCGAGCGGTGGTTGTGAAGGCGGTAGCTGCGTCAATATCATCGACTGAACAACCAAAAAACGCACCTGCCTGAATTGAATAAAATGTCTCTGTTTGAGTTCCTTCGGCAGTTGGTTTGGTACGCATTCGATCCCCAGCACCTGTAGTCAGTGAACTACTAATTCAAGCTGCGACGGGTAGCTACGATGAGCTGCGGCAGTGTGATTGCCTCCTGTAATGAGTGAAGTTAATCGGAAGGTCGTCTTCTCTGTTCACGGGAGGCACACCACTGCGAGCAGTACGAGTCCGATGCTCGTTGTAGTACTCCTGCAAGCGTGCGAGTTTTCGGTAATGATCCTCACGATTCCAAAAGTAGATTGGATCAAGTAGCGCTCGCCGAACGCCGTCGATTAGTCCTTCGAAGAACGAATGCGAAAGTGGCGCATGCGGGATCGATTTGATTGTCTGGATCTTAAGGGCGATCAATGGTTTGCTGACGAGGTCTTCATCCAAATCAACGGAAAGCGGCAGCACCTGCGCCCAAAATTCAGGTATCACTGCATAAAAGATGGTTGCTGGATTCTCTGCAGTATGGAGAGCGATAAATTAACAGCAACCAGGCACAGCAGAAGCTAACTCTCGCTCATTAGACCAGTAATATGGTCTAACAAATCTGAGGTCATTATTCTGCTCGAAAAATTCGGCGCTTTTGACGCCAAAACCAGGTTGCCAGAGATACTACGCCGTGTAGAAGCTGGTGAGCCTTTCACGATTACCAATTGGGGGAAACCTGTTGCGGACCTGATTCCAAGTCGCTCGCCTGGCCAATTGAAATGTAAAACGGCCATCGTCAACATAAGAAGGCCAAAAAGCATAAAGTGTCTGATTCGGATCTAAAGGAAATGATCGAGTCTGGTCGAAGATGACAGATTTTGTTCTGGACAACTCGGTAGTTATGCGTTGGTTGCTGGAGACAAAGAGGCATGCCGAGCAGCAATACGCTGAAGAAGTACTGGATAGCTTATTGGAAGCCAGTGCTTTGGTACCCATGGCATCTGGAGGCAACAAATGTGCTACTGGAGGCTGAGAAGAGAGACGAGATAAGTCTTGGTGAGGTCGAGGGTTTTGCAGCGCAACTCGAAAACCTGCCGATTCTAGCGAATCCAATGACTTTGCACCAGGCGTTCAGTCGAACCTTAGCTTTAGCGCGCGGCTATAGGCTCAGCTGTTATAATGCTGCCTATTTAGAGCTAGCTACGCGTGAAGGCGTGCCTGTCGCGACACTTGATAAAAATCTACAAAAAGCCGCGACGAGAGCCGACGTGGGATTGCATCTCAGATCTTAGCTTCGATTGGCTATGCGGTCGTAATCGTCGCCATCCTGCCATTGAGACTCTCTATCTGGTAAGGAGTACCAAAGACGCTCTTATATTGGATTCGATTACATCCAGGTCTTCGCCAGGATATTGATTGCAATCAGCCCAACGATTACCTTTTGAGCGGTCCTGTAAAAAGTAGTGGTCACCTTGTGCGCCATCCGCCTGCCAATTAACGAAGCAGGCAGCGCGCCGCATGCGGCAGCGACAACGATACCGAGGTAGGGCTGATAATCAAATCCACCCATTGCGTAGGAACCGATCTTCATTAACTCCAGCACCAGAAAACTGGTCGCCAAAGTGGCAGTGATTTGTAGGTTCCCCAGCGTGGTTTGCAGCATTGCGGCCTGAAACACTCCGCCGTAACCAAACATGGTAGAAAAAAATGAGTGAAGGGTTCCAATCCAAAGGAAGGGATATTTCAATTGCCATCGTACCCTACCCGCCGGATAGGCCATAGACAGGAGAATTAGCAACGCGAGCCCCGTTCCCAGTGCTCTATCCGGAAGCGAAATAAACAACATTGCGCCTGCGGAAACTCCCACGACGCAGCCCAGCACAAAGGGATAAAAGATGGGGGTGTGCAGGTGGGATCGGAAAGCAAACGCTCTGTTCAAATCGATACAAGCCAAAACTCCAGCGAGGACGGGGATCATAACGGTCACCGGGAGCAGCAGAGCAAGTAACCCCAGGATGATGAACCCCCCGCCTAACCCCAAAAGTGATCCTGTCAATGTGGCGAGGAAGCTGCCAAATAGCAGCAACCCATAGTGGATGATGGAAAATTCAATACCGCTTTGCGCGATATCCATTTTTATTGCGACGCCGCAACCAGGGACTTAATCTGGTCAGCAAAGTCCAGCAAGGTGGGCGAGAAAATAGTGTTCTCTCTCCATATCAAGTGAATTGGCCAATGTATTATTTCCATATCTATATTTAGTATGTTGAAGGCACTTAGTTGCCGCTCGAAACAGGCAGGGTGATAAGGGATCGCGGCTAAATACATCCCGTTTTCCAGTAGCGAAAAAATAATCTGGCGGTTCGCAATCGTAGACACATCAGGGGGCATAGGTGCGTTGGCACGCCGGAAGGCGGCGCGCAGTTTCTGAAACGGTAGGCCCCCGCCGCCAGGAAATAACCAGTCGTACTTCGCCAGATCGTTCAGGCCGGGATTTGTCAGCTCCAGCGCAGGATGTCCTTCGCTAGCGGCGAAAACTACTTCAATATCCAGTAATTTTTCATAGCGAATTCCTGAATTTGCGCGATTCTCATCAACCACCGTAATGAGCAGATCGAAGTCACCATTTATTAACGCCCGTATCTTATTGGAGGGACTATCCTCAAGCAGGCCCGCAAGCTCAACATGGACATGGGGATGGCTGCGTTTAAAACGGTTAATGGCATTGGGGATCAATTTTGGCAGCACCGCCGGAGAGCCGTTGAACTTGATGCTTTCCTGTGTGCGGCGCTTCATCAAGGCGATTTCCTCTCGTGCACGCACCAGTTCTGCGTTCGCCGCCTTTGCTCGACGGTACAATATCTCCCCGAAATGATTCAACTCGAGTCGGTTGCTGGTTCGTTCGAACAGTGGAATTCCTAATTCGGCTTCAAGATTGTTGATGCTCTTGGTGATGGCAGGCTGTGTGACACAGAGTATATCTGCGGCCCCGGCCACCCCTTTGCCTTCGGCAATCGCGATAAAAGCTTCGAGTTGATTGGTTTTGATCATTAATAGTTCCGCTCCGCAATTCTTCTTGCAACATAACTCAAAGTTAACCTTGCTTCAATTTATATCAATTTATTTAAACTTATTGCTCCGGTAACCTGCATTAACATTCGCATAGCACTAAAAGTCCTGAAAAAAATGTGTTCAAACTATCTTGGAGAGGAAAAATGAAATTCATAAGCAAACTCAATTTATTGGCCAGTAGCATAGTGTCATTGGCGATTGCGACTCCACCCGCTTCTGCAGCCCTGGAGGAGATCATAGTCACTGTGAATAAACGCGAAGAGAGCCTGCTCGATGTGGCCGGATCCGTACAGGTGCTGGGTGGTGATATGATCGGGGACTTCAAACTGAATGACATGGATGCGGTCGTTGACATGATACCCAACGCAACCTTTAGCGCCGCGCCCAGTGGTACCCCGGTACTCGCGATCAGGGGCATTGGCACGCGAGCCGGCGGGGCCATGCTGGAACAGGACGTCGGCCTTTTTGTCGATGGTGTATGGGCCGGACGCAATAACCAGATGCAGGCTGCCCTGATGGATGTGGGGACTATTGAAGTCCTGAAGGGAACCCAGGCCACGCTGTACGGCCGTAATACCCTGGTTGGTGCCGTCAGTATCACAACCAGGAAGCCGGGCGATGAACTGGAGGGCTATATAAAAGGCGGCTACGAGGTCGAATTTGAGTCCACGTCGCTGGAAGGCGCCGTAACGGTTCCGATCAACGATAAGTTTTCCGTCCGTATAGCAGGCATGTACGAAGATCTGGGTGGCTGGATTCGTAACAATGATGTTGGCCGGGATGAGCCGGAAAATGAAAACAGCTCCGTACGCCTGACGGGTGTTTACAACACTGACAATGACTGGACCATTACCGGTAAGGTACAGACGACCAGCCGGGAACTCACGGGCAACAGCTTTATACGTTTGCTGGAAGGAACGTTTACCGAATTTGACGGTACGGACCGGTTTACGCCGGCCGCTCCGCCAGCGGCAGCGCTGCTGGGCTATGACGAGACGGCCTTCGGCACACGGATCAGCGCGCCGGTC
>CAMYKE010000182.1:0-2585 GCA_947258895.1 uncultured Pseudomonadales bacterium
GCAGCGTATCGCAAGCACCGATATTGCAACGGAGGCGCGCAACGAAGGTACGATTGTCAGCGTATCCGATGGTGTTATTCGTATTCATGGGCTTGCCGATGTGATGTACGGAGAAATGATTGAGTTTCCCGGCGGCATCTATGGGATGGCGCTTAACCTCGAGCGTGACTCGGTTGGCGCAGTGATACTGGGTGATTACAAGAGCCTGAGTGAAGGTCAGACCTGCCGCTGTACCGGCCGCATTCTCGAAGTCCCGGTCGGGCCCAAGCTGGAAGGTCGGGTGCTGGACGCGCTGGGTAACCCGATTGATGGCCGTGGCCCTATCGAGGGTGCCCCGACGGATCCGCTCGAGAAGGTAGCGCCCGGCGTAATCGACCGGATCTCGGTTGACCAACCGGTACAGATTGGTTTGAAAGTGATCGACTCGATGGTGCCCATCGGCCGGGGCCAGCGGGAGCTGATTATTGGTGACCGCCAGATCGGGAAATCCGCGATCGCCATTGACGCCATAATCAATCAGAGAAATACCGGTATTAAATGTATCTATGTCGCGGTTGGCCAAAAAGCCTCTTCGGTGGCAGCGGTCGTGCGCAAGCTCGAAGAGCATGGCGCGATGGAGCATACCATTGTGATCGCAGCCAACGCTTCCGACCCGGCGTCCATGCAGTTTCTGGCGCCATTTGCCGGCTGTACCATGGGTGAATACTATCGGGATCGTGGTGAAGACGCGCTAATCATCTACGATGATTTGACCAAACAAGCGTGGGCCTATCGACAGATATCATTGCTGTTGCGTCGTCCCCCCGGTCGTGAGGCGTATCCCGGCGACGTCTTCTACCTCCACTCCCGCCTGCTGGAACGCGCCGCGCGAGTCAATGCAGAGTATGTCGAGAACTTCACCAACGGTGAGGTCAAGGGCAAGACCGGGTCGTTAACCGCCTTGCCGGTTATCGAAACCCAGGCGGGTGACGTCTCCGCATTCGTACCGACCAACGTGATTTCCATCACCGACGGCCAGATCTTCCTCGAGTCCGATATGTTTAATGCCGGCCTGCGTCCGGCGATGAATGCCGGTATCTCGGTGTCCCGGGTGGGCGGCGCGGCCCAGACCAAGATTATGAAAAAGCTGTCCGGCGGCATTCGTACCTCGCTCGCGCAGTATCGTGAACTGGCGGCGTTCTCGCAGTTTGCCTCTGACCTCGATGAAGCGACCAAGGCTCAGCTCGACCACGGTGAGCGAGTTACCGAACTGATGAAGCAGAAGCAGTACTCGCCGCTCACCATTGCGGAAATGGGTTTGCTTATCTATGCCTCCAATGAGGGCATGCTCAAGGATGTTGAAGTCAACAAGGTTGGCGCTTTCGAAGCCGCCCTGCTGTCCTATGCACACAGTGAACATGGTCAGCTGATGGACGAGCTGGCGGAATCCGGCGATTGGAACAGCGATATCGAGGAACAGTTCAAGACGTGCATTGAGACGTTCAAGTCCACACAAACCTGGTAATTCAGGCTTTTCGGACAGTGTCTCGAAGAACATTCCAAGTAACATTGCAGGCGAGATAACGTATGGCAGCCGGTAAAGAAATCCGTACCCAGATTAGCAGCATCAAGAGTACCCAGAAGATTACCAGCGCGATGGAACTGGTAGCAGCGAGCAAGATGCGCAAGGCCCAGGAAAAAATGACCCTGGGGCGGCCGTATACCGAGCGAATTCGCGAGGTGATCGGTCACCTCGCCGACGCCACCTCGGAGTTTCGCCATCAGTACATGGTGGAGCGTGAAATCAAGCGTGTGGGGTTAATCGTCATTTCTACGGATCGCGGTTTATGTGGCGGCTTGAATATTAACCTGTTCAAGACCGCGCTGCGCTCCATGCTCGACTGGGACAAGCAAAATATCGAGGTGGATTTGTGCCTGATTGGCGCCAAGGCGGGGACCTTCTTCAAGAGCGTCGGCGGCAACGTGGTTGCGGCCAAGGCCCACCTCGGTGATGCCTTTAGCTCATCTGACCTGATCGGCGCGGCCAAGGTGATGCTGGATGCATTCGACGAGGGCCGCCTGGATCGGGTCTTTATTGTGTATAACAAGTTCGTGAACACCATGACCCAGGATCCGCAACTGGAGCAGTTGCTGCCACTGCCTCCGACCGAAGACAAGCAATTGAAACATCACTGGGATTACATCTATGAACCGGATGATTCCAGTTTGCTGGATGGCCTGCTGGAGCGCTATCTGGAGGCGCAGATGTACCAGAGTATGGTTGAGAATAACGCCTGCGAGCAGGCGGCGCGGATGATCGCAATGAAGAGCGCCACCGACAACGCCGGCGAGCTGATCGACGGCTTGCAACTGGTCTACAACAAGGCCCGGCAGGCTGCGATTACCCAGGAATTATCAGAAATTGTCAGCGGCGCGGCAGCCGTCTAGCCGATTAATTTTATAATTTAGCCACTTTAGAGTTATTAGCATAGAGGATCCTGAAATGAGTAGCGGACGTATCGTACAGATCATTGGCGCGGTAATCGACGTGGAATTTCCACGTGAACACCTGCCCAGGGTTTACGACGCCTTAGTAGTCACAGACA
>CAMYKE010000182.1:2712-7214 GCA_947258895.1 uncultured Pseudomonadales bacterium
CGCTGGAGGTCCAGCAGCAGCTGGGTGATGGTGTAGTCAGAACCATCGCCATGGGCTCCTCCGAAGGTGTGAGTCGCGGGCTGGCAGTTGAAAATACCACGGCGCCGATTTCAGTGCCGGTCGGTACCGCTACCCTGGGCCGTATTATGGACGTATTGGGTAATCCCATTGACGAGTGCGGACCGATCGGCGAAGAGGAGCGCATGCCGATTCACCGCAATGCACCATCCTACGAAGAGCTTGCCGCATCCGAGGAATTGCTGGAAACCGGCATCAAGGTCATCGACCTGGTCTGCCCGTTTGCGAAGGGCGGCAAGGTCGGCCTGTTTGGCGGTGCCGGTGTTGGGAAGACAGTCAACATGATGGAACTCATCAACAACATCGCCAAGGAGCATAGTGGTCTGTCTGTGTTCGCCGGTGTGGGCGAACGAACCCGCGAAGGTAACGACTTCTACCATGAAATGCAGGAGTCCAAGGTTATCGATACCGAAAACTTCGCCAATTCGAAGGTTGCAATGGTTTACGGCCAGATGAATGAGCCCCCGGGGAACCGTCTCCGCGTCGGCCTGACCGGCCTCACCATGGCGGAGAAATTCCGTGACGAGGGGCGCGACGTGCTGTTGTTCGTCGACAATATTTATCGCTATACCCTCGCGGGCACCGAGGTGTCGGCGTTGTTGGGCCGGATGCCTTCAGCCGTGGGTTACCAGCCGACGCTGGCCGAAGAAATGGGGGTATTGCAGGAGCGTATTACCTCGACCAAAACCGGCTCGATTACCTCTATACAAGCGGTTTACGTGCCTGCGGATGACTTGACCGACCCCTCCCCCGCAACTACCTTTGCGCACCTCGATTCGACCGTGGTCCTGTCGCGGGACATTGCGGCAAAGGGCATCTACCCCGCGGTGGACCCACTCGATTCCACATCACGGCAGCTGGATCCGCTGATCATCGGCCAGGATCACTATGACGTGGCCCGTGGCGTCCAATCGGTATTGCAGCGTTACAAGGAGCTCAAGGATATTATTGCGATCCTGGGCATGGACGAACTGTCCGAGGAAGACAAGCAGACAGTGGCGCGGGCACGTAAGATCGAACGCTTCCTGTCGCAGCCCTTCCACGTGGCGGAAATCTTTACCGGTTCTCCGGGTAAATATGTGTCGTTGAAAGAAACGATCAGTGGCTTCAAGGGCATTCTGGCGGGCGACTATGATCACCTGCCCGAGCAGGCATTTTATATGGTGGGCACGATTGACGAGGCCATCGAGAAAGGCGAGAAGAAAAAGTAGCAGCCGGGGACCAAGGGTTTTAGAATATGGCTATGACAGTACATTGCGATATCGTCAGCGCGGAAGAAAAAATTTTTTCCGGCCTGGTGGAAATGGTGATTGCTACAGGTCGCCTCGGTGATCTGGGTATTGCACCGGGACATGCGCCCCTGCTAACGGAGCTGAGCCCAGGGCCGGTGCGGCTGATCATGGACGGTGGCGAGGAGAATATCTATTATGCCTCGGGCGGCTTCCTCGAGGTGCAACCGCACCTGATCACCATTTTGGCCGATTCCGCGCTGCGGGCTCATGATGTGAGCGAGGCCTCGGCACTGGAAGCCAAGAAAATGGCTGAACAGGCGATGCAGGACCAGAGTGCCGATCTTGACCAGGCAGTGGCGGCGGCACAGTTGGCGGAGGCGGTTGCGAAATTGCGTACGCTGTCGCAGATTCGCAAGAAGATGGGTCGCTGATCGCGGCCGCAAGCAATGTATACTCGTGCCAATCCGGTATGAATAAGTGTAAAAAAAGGCAGCCTCGGCTGCCTTTTTCGTTGCTGATTTGAACTATAATTCATAGCGCCGCTATTTTTACCTGTACCGCAACGCCCTGGGGGAAACTGGCTCTTCATGAATCTGGAAATTGTCATTCTGGCGGCCGGGCAAGGCACGCGTATGAAATCTGCATTGCCCAAGGTATTGCATGCCCTGGGCGGCAAGCCATTGCTGGCCCGCGTCATTGAAACCGCGAAGGCACTTGATCCCGCAGCGGTGCATGTGGTGATTGGCCATGGTAGCGAGCTGGTGCAGGAACGTCTGGCCGACTACGAGGGGGTAAACTGGGTGCTACAAGCGGAACAGTTAGGCACCGGACACGCGGTTGCCCAGGTCCTGCCTTTCATCGATCCCGGCAACCGGGTGCTGGTGCTGTACGGCGACGTTCCCCTGACCTCCACCCGAACCCTGGTGCAATTGCTCGGACCCGAACTGGAACAACGGCTGGCGTTATTGACCACCATACTGGCCGAGCCTCGCGGCTATGGCCGCATCGAGCGGGATGAGGCCGGGCACGTGCGGCAAATTATCGAGGAAAAGGATGCCAGCGAAGCCCAGCGCAGTATCCAGGAGGTCAATACCGGAATTCTCGCAGCCCCGGCCCACAAACTCGCAACCTGGTTACCGCAGCTTTCCGCGGCTAATGCCCAGGGCGAATATTACCTGACCGACACCATCGCCATGGCGGTGGACGATGGTACCGGCGTCGAAGCGCTAGCGGTAGACTCTGTCGAGGAGGTCCAGGGAATCAACAGTCGCAGTCAGCTGGCCCAGCTGGAACGCTGGTATCAACGCCAGTTGGCGGAGCAGTTAATGGCTGGTGGCGCTACCCTGGCGGACCCGGCGCGCATCGATATACGCGGTGATCTGGAGTGCGGACAGGATGCGTTCCTGGATATCAACCTGCTGGTCGAAGGCCGGGTATCGATCGGCAACCAGGTAACCGTGGGTCCCAACGTGGTGCTTAAGAATGCGCGCATTGCCGATGGAGCAAATATTCACGCAAACAGCATCATCGAGGATTCCGTGGTGGGTGAGAACTGTGAAGTTGGCCCTTTTGCCCGCCTCCGCCCCGGCTCCCGACTTGACGCGAAGGCCAGGGTCGGTAATTTTGTAGAAATTAAAAAGGCCCATATCGGTCCGGGCAGCAAGGTTAATCACCTGAGTTATGTGGGGGACGCCGAACTGGGCCGCGATGTAAATATCGGCGCGGGAACCATCACCTGCAATTATGACGGTGCCAATAAACACCTGACCCGGATCGGGGACAACGTATTTGTTGGCTCCAATACCGCCCTGGTGGCACCGATCAACGTCGAGCGAAACTCGACTATTGGCGCAGGTTCCACGCTTTCGAATGATGTCGAGGGTGGCACCCTGACTGTTGAGCGTGGCCGAACCCGGGTGATCAGGGAGTGGCAGCGGCCTACCAGGAAATAACGGTCAATATACTGAAAACAGGTTGATAGCATATGTGTGGAATAGTGGGCGCAGTTGCATCCCGAAACGCTACCGGTATCTTGCTGGAGGGCCTAAGGCGCCTCGAGTACCGTGGTTATGATTCAGCGGGAATGGCGGTAGTCTCGCTAACCAATAACCACATCGAGCGCTTGCGCCGCAAAGGCAAAGTCCAGGAACTGGCGGACGCGATCGACGCAGAGGATTTCGTTGGTAATGTCGGCATTGCCCATACGCGCTGGGCTACCCATGGCGAACCCAGCGAACGCAACGCCCACCCGCATGTCTCCAGGGATCATATTGCGGTGGTGCACAACGGCATTATCGAAAATCACGACGCGTTGCGTGCAGAGCTACAGGAGCTCGGTTACGAGTTCACCTCGGCTACTGATACTGAAGTCATTGCCCATCTCGTCGAGCACTACCTGGGCGAAGACGGCGATTTGCTCGCTGCCGTGCGCAAGGCGGTAGGGCGATTCGAGGGTGCATTTGCGCTGGGTGTTCTGGATAGCCATAGTCCGGATTGCCTGATCGCGGCGCGTAGCGGCAGCCCGCTGGTGATCGGCGCCGGCATTGATGAGAATTTCATTGCCTCGGATCAGTTGGCCCTGCTGCAGGTTACCGATCAGTTTATGTTTCTCGAGGAAGGTGATTTTGCCAAAATCAGCCGTTCCGATATCAAGGTAATTGATAAGCATGGCAGGCCGGTAGAGCGCGCGATCCATCAGTTCGACCACCATGTGGATGCGACCGACAAGGGGTCGTATCGGCACTACATGCTCAAGGAGATATTTGAGCAACCCGAGGTCATCGAAGCGACATTGCAGGGACGTATTAGCGGCACTCATGTGCTGGAGCAGTCGCTTGGTGCGGCGGCTACCGAAATTCTTGACCGCGTTAAAGCGGTGCAGATTATCGCCTGTGGCACCAGTTATCATGCAGGACTGGTGGCCAAGTACTGGATCGAGCAATTGGCCGGTATTCCGTGCCTCGTCGAGGTCGCCAGCGAATTTCGCTACCGCAAAACCATCGTGCTGCCCGGTACCCTGTTCCTGACCATTTCCCAATCCGGGGAGACTGCGGATACGCTTTCAGCCTTGTCATTGGCTAAAAAGAAGGGTGCCATGACGTATGGAATTGTGAATGTTGTAGGATCAAGTATTTCAAGAATTACAAATACCGGGTCTTATACGCACGCAGGTCCTGAAATCGGTGTTGCCTC
>CAMYKE010000183.1:0-8314 GCA_947258895.1 uncultured Pseudomonadales bacterium
CGCGAGGCAGATCAGGCAGGCCCAACGACGATCGGTGAGTTGATCAAGGCGCAAATGGAGAATAAGGACTAGCCCGCGCATCTGTCACCGATTGGTGCGTAAGATGGCGAGCCGGTTGGTGCGCAGATCGCGCGAAAGGCGCGCAACCCATAGCCGTAGCTATGGGTAAGCGGGTTTCGCGATGAGATGCGTGCCGAGCGGCCGCCAGAGCGCGCCAAAGCATATTTAGCAGACTGTAAATTTCCGGCCTCAAGAAAATGCCTGTTTTCATGAATTATTCTCAGGTTTGATGCTGTATCGGTGACTGATGCGGGCTAGCCCGCGCCAGTGTTCTTCACATGGTATCCGGGGTGATTTCAACCACCCGAAACAGTTCCTCTTCCCATTCTTTTAACTTCAGGATGATTTCCTTTAAGTCTGCCCGATTCACGCCACCAATACTTTGCGACGGCCGGACTTTTTCCAGTTGTTCAAGAGCCGAGGTGATATGGACTCGGTCGATTACCTTGATATATTCATGCTCTTGCATCACAAGATCCTCCTTGCAAGCGGGCGAGTCAGTCACGGTAGCGATTTCTCCCGGCCTTGCCGCTGCCGGGTACTGACCGATCGCGCCGCTTCGTAAAGCCAATCTGAATTGTGCTTCGAGTAACAGATGAGGCGACTGACCGGCGTCAATCTGCGGTCGCTTATTCGCCGTTACCATACAAACTACAAGGGGGGCGATGAGCCCGGCACTTACTCACGGGATGGCCAGGAGGCACCTGGCAGGAGCAACAGCATGGAAATTGGCAGATACGATCCGAATCGTTTCCTTACCAGAATGCAGGAAGATATTGAGGAGTTCTTTAAGTGAAATGGCGGTCGGGATTTTCCCTCGCTGCAGGGCACCGGCGAAGTAATCAGCAGTGACTGGCTGCCGCGGGTGGACATCAGGGAAAATGACGAGAACTTCGTGGTGCGTGCAGACTTGCCTGGCGTGGATCCCAGGGACATAAAAGTCAGCATGGAAAATCAGGTGCTGTCGATCAAGGGGGAGCGGAAATCCGAGAAGGAAGGGGTCAAGGGAAATTACCGGCGCAAAGAATGTGCCTATGGCGAATTCCTGCGTGAATTTACGCTGCCTTCCTCTGCCGATAGCGAGCATATTTCTGCCACGGACAAGCACGGCGTGCTGGAAATCACCATTGCCAGGAAACCCACCGCGAAGCCGAGGACGATCGAGATCAAATCCTCATCTTCAAGTCAGAACCACGTGGTACCGAGTGTCGAAATGGAAGCGTATTCCTGACCGGATTCGAGACATGGACGTCCCCTGTGCTACCCGCGCAAATCACCTCTTGGGACACCCGGGCCGCGGCTTCGACGTGAGTTTCCGGTCCGGCGTGCCGTGTCGGTAGCGCGTCCCACACGGGGCTGCCAGATTATTGCTGGCAGCCGTCGTTATTCCGCGGTCTAGCCCGCATCCATCACCGATACAGCGCCAAATCAGAGATGGAGCTATGAATAGTGGTATGTACTTCAAACCAGCTATTTACAATCTGCCAGTTTGCTTTGCCGCACTTTGCCGGCCGCTCGATGCGCATTCCATCGTGAAACCCACTTACGCATAGCTATGGCTATGCATTGCGCGCCTTTCGCGCGATCTGCACACCGACCGGCTCGTCATCTTACGCGCCAATCGGTGACGGATGCGGACTACAGGGCAGCGAATGCCTGCTCCAGGTCGGCAATAATGTCGTCAATGTGTTCGATGCCGATGCACAGGCGCAGCATTTCCGGGGTAACCCCCGCGGTGCGCTGCTCCTCTTCATTGAGTTGACGGTGGGTGGTTGAAGCCGGATGGCAGGCCAGGGACTTGGTGTCGCCGATGTTTACCAGCCGCTTGATCATTTGCAGCGCGTCATAAAACTTCACCCCCGTTTCATAGCCGCCCTTGATGCCAAAGGTCAGTAGCGAAGAGGGCCTGCCGTTAAGGTATTTTTGCGCCAACTCATAGTGGGCATCGCCTTCGAGGCCCGCAAAGCTGACCCACTCAACCTGCTCGTGTTCGGCCAGGTAGCGGGCCACGCTGAGCGCATTGTCACAGTGCCGCTCCATGCGCAACGGCAGCGTCTCGATGCCCTGCAATAACAGGAACGCACTCAGCGGCGACAGGGCGGAACCGGTATTGCGTAGCGGCACGGTGCGGGCGCGGCCAATGAAGGCCGCCTCGGCGAAATCCCGGGTGTAGATCACGCCGTGATAGGCGGGCTCCGGTTCATTTAGCACCGGGAAGCGCGCCGCGTGTTCGGCCCAGGGGAATTTTCCCGAATCAACGATGACTCCGCCCAGGGTGGTGCCGTGGCCTCCCATGTACTTGGTCAACGAGTGCACCACGATATCGGCGCCATATTTTATGGGGTTGAGCAGGGCAGGGGTCGCGACCGTGTTATCGACGATCAATGGCACGCCGTGCTGGTGTGCAATGGCCGCGATGGGCTCGATATCGACAATATTGCCCGCCGGATTACCAATGGTTTCGCAAAACACCGCCTTGGTCCGGTCATCGATCAGGCCGCCGATGTCGGTGGCACTGTCCGTTGCGGCGAAGCGCACATCGATTCCCAGTTTGGGTAGCATATGGGCAAATAGCGTGTAGGTACCACCGTATAATTGCGGCGTGGTTACGATATTGTCGCCCGCTTCGGCGATGGTCAGAATTGCGTAATTGATGGCGGCGCTGCCGGATGCCACCGCCAGTGCCGCCAGGCCACCTTCCATTGCAGCGATGCGTTGTTCCATCACATCCCAGGTCGGGTTCATGAGCCGGGTGTAGATATTACCCGGCACTGCAAGGTCGAACAGGTCCGCGCCGTGTTGCGCATTATCAAACTCGTAGGCCACGGTCTGGTAGATGGGGACCGCACAGGCTTTGGTGGTCGGGTCGGTTTCGTAGCCTTCGTGCAGGCAGATGGTCTCGATTTTCATGATGTCTCCAGGACTTTTATTGTCTGTTTTCCGGTGCCGCGCGGGTGTTGCGCATGGGCTGCGATGCGTGGAGGCGGGTTAGTGGTCACCCTCGATACGGGTATAGACCGGCGTACTGCCGTCTTCCATGATGAGTAACACGTCGTAGCTATCCCGGCGGTCACCTATTTCCATGCCCGGGCTGCCCACCGGCATGCCGGGCACTGCGAGGCCGCGGGCGCCAGCGGGTTGTTCCGCGAGGTAACGCCGAATTAGCGACGCCGGGATGTGTCCCTCAAATACCGAATTGCTGGCCGCATGGACAGCGGTATGGCAGGACTGCAGCCTGGGCTGGATTCCGAGTTGCTCCTTGATGCTGTTCAGGTCCGCGTTTTCGTTTACGCGCATGCTGAAGCCGGCTTCTTGCATGTGGGTTACCCAGTCGGCACAGCAGCCGCATTGCGGGCTCTTGTAGGTATCGAAATGGGTAGCCGGGTCGGACGGTTGCGGCTGAACTTCGCCATGCGCGGCGCTAACCGCGCCGGCTACCAGAAGCGCCAGGAAGGCCAGGCGCACGTACTGCGGGTAGCGGGTGGCATTCATGGGAGTTTGCTCCTGCTATGATTAGTTGATCTCGCGGCATCCGGTTTTACCAAAAGCGAACCGTTGGCACGCCGGGGGGTGTGAGGCGATAGCTCAAGCGGAACTGGCTAACGCGAGTGCCTGAGCATTTTGCACACATATATACGCGCTGGCAAGTAAGCGGAAGGGACGGCGAGGGGCTCGGGGAAGGAGAATAGAACGTACGCGACCTTGTCGGCAGGAAGCCGTACCTCCGAAACCAGGCAGGATGCCGCTGAGCGTATTACACGCCAACGGCATCCTGCGACGGGTTACTCTTCGAGCATCTGTCCCCGTACTTCGCCGGGTGGGTTCGACGCCGTGTGGACATTGATATAGATTAATCCGTCACGCATGGCTAACGCCAGCGCGGCAATGTTATTGACCGGCCGGCCGATGTTGGGAACACAGTCCGCGCCGGTATAGTCAGCGTTGGTCAAGGTGCCCCTGGCTTGCCTGCCGTCAAAACTCAGCGGCCCGGGGGAGAACAGGCCAAACGCGACGGGGCCATTTTCTCCGGCCCGCGCACAGTGGAAGTGGGCGGCGACCACCGTGGCTCCGCCCTTGACCTTAAGCTTGACTTCCACGCGGGTCAGCGCGTCATCAAATTTCGCGTCGATATCGCTTTTATCGATCGTCACAGCCCCAGGCATTGGCACTTCCTGGGCCGCCGAAAGTTCGGCGGAAAAATCAAGGCCATCGGCAAGGAGCCGGGTCGAGGCAACGAGCGCCGCGCCAAGAACGAGTGCGGGGGATAAATGAGCGTCCATGTCTTGCTCCTGATTGAACTGGCAGAGTAATAATCCGGCGCAGTATCGGGCTTAACAGGGGTGCATCTCGGGGAAAGGGTAGTTCACACCGGATAATTTGCCTCAAGTGCAATTATCGGACTTCCGCGGTCATCACCGGCCATGGTTCGGGTGCGAGTGATAGTATTCGTCAATCATCCCCCCGGTGCTGGCAGCGTCACGCGCTCCCGGTTTCGATGCCGGGCGATAAAATTACGAACATACCGTTGGTTATGGAATTCTTGTCAGCAATGGAGTCGCGCCAGGATGAGACCAAAGAACGGTGGTGCGCTGGCCGAAGTAAAACACCAGCCCAGGTGCCTGCCGCAGTTGTCGCACAGCGCCAATTGCCAGTGGTAATGACCAAACCAGGAATGTTCCCGCTCGGCCTGGCCCGCCACCAGGCAGCCGGGCGCATCGCGAAAACACCCGAATACAAAGGTGATCCCGTAGGGGTTGCACTGCATATGTTCGTGGCTGCTTTCGACCGAGATTTTGTCCCTGGCTGTAGTGAGTGCATGGCGGCACGCCCGGCAGCGGATGGCGCGGTCAGGTTCCACCACCGGCGCCAGCCCGGTTTCGTCCAGGGTATCCGCAGCGGAGTCGGGTGTGGTCGTTGCGGAATGGAAATCAGCGCGGTGCGCCAGTGTTATGCAAGATACGCGGTCAGGCGGTTTCATCAAGGATCAGGAATGACAGAAACGTCATGAACAGGGCGATGACAAAAATAAGCGGCGGCGATTGCAGCACCACGCCGATCGCCAGCGCTACCAGCCACAACGATTTAACCAGGCGTTTTTTCTTCAGGTAGCGCCGGGTGAAGCGGCGCCGGTGGCAGTGTTGCTCATCGGGCGTGACGTTACGCAAATTGTCCGGGATTAGTTGGTACCACAGCAACGACCGATAAAATTTGAAGATTTCACATAGCAGCGAGATCATAGGCAAGTTCCCTTTCGCGCCTTGGGCAGGCGCTTGCAGAGTTGGTCGGCGTCTCTACATTATAGATGATAACATCTTGTTGTAGCGTCTATCCGTTCCTGGAATGCGGCTTTCATCACGAGTGCCAGCCCGTGGTTGCGCTACGCATGGTACTAATGCGTGCGATGCCGGCCGGAGCGTGGCCGGATAGAACCTGCGATGGAAACGGTCCGCAGCGACCGGCTGCGCGTTACCTTTCGATAGCGCAGGACATAATTAGTTTGATAGAAAAAACTTATTGATCAGCCGGCCCTGTACATGATCTTTTTAATCACGCTGCGGTCGTCGAATCGGGGGTGACGGCCTGAGCCATATCCAGCAAGCGCCTGCGCCGTTATGGTGCGCGGGCGTAAATATTGTGACATGGCCAAGTGTCGTCTATATTCTTAATGCCAGCGCTTCATTCAATACTACCGGATCCCTCTTACATGGTCGTGCAACAGTGGTTGGACCTGATTTGCCAGATGTTGCCCCGGGCCAAAAGGGGTATCGTGATTTGCGATTTTGATCCCGAGTCCGCTTCGACGCCGGTCGCTTGCTGGCCGGAGCGAGCCATTGAATCTGCCGATCTTACCGCTGCCGCGGCGCTTGCCGCGGGGCGTGACGCGCCGGTGGTATCCTCACAAAGCGCAGCTCCGGGCTCGGATCAGGTAGCCGACCTGGTGACCGCGTTTCCGTTGCGGGTAGACGGGCAGCTATTCGGGGTAGTGGCGATCCAGCTTGAGACCGGGCCCGAACACCAGTCCATCGTCAACCAGTTACTGGAATGGGGCCAGGCGTGGCTGGGTCTGCTGCTCCGCACTCAGGGTGGATCCGTACCCGACTCAACGGTCGCGCAGCGAGTAATCACGGCCGGGTTCGAGCATGGCGAAATTCCGGCGGCGGCCGCAGCCGTTGCGACCATCCTTCGCGATGAATTCTCCTGCCAGCAGGTATCCCTCGGGCTAGCGGAGGGCGACGGGATCCGTGTGCAGGGGCTATCGGACCATGCCAAATTCGATCCGCGCGTTAATTCCATCCGCACCGTCGAATGCGCAATGCGCGAGGTGATTGAGCAGCGCGTGGGCCTTCGTTTTCCCGGCCACGAAGGGCAAGCCGGTGGGGAATGTGAAGCGCTTGCTCTATTGACGCAGGCCACGAAGAGCAATTACGTGTGCGCGGTACCGATGCGGGATCGCGACGAGATTATCGGCGTCATACTGCTGCAGCGGGTGGCGGGGCATGCGTTTACCGAGGAGGAGCTGCGCCGCTGCGAAGAACTTGCCTGCCTGTCGGGGCCCCAGTTCGCGCTAAAGCGCCAGCAACAGCGTTCGTTATTGGCCGAACTGGTGGAGCGCGGGCTCGAACCGTTGCGGCGCCTGCTGCGACCGGGATATTTTGGACTGAAGCTCATATGCGGTGCGCTGGCGCTGGGGGTATTCATCCTGGTGTTCGTCGACGGGGAGTATCGCGTCTCCGCGCCCGCGGGTCTCGAGGGAAAAATCCAGCGCGCCATCGTGGCGCCCTTCGACGGCTATGTCGCCAGGGCACATGCCCGGGCCGGCGAAACGGTGGCGGCCGGGGATGTGATCGCGGAACTGGAAGATCGCGAGCTGAAACTGGAACTGCGGCGCTGGCTGAGCCAGAGGGATGAGGTCAGCAAGCAATATCGCAAGGCACTGTCGGAACTGGATCATTCCCAGGCCCGAATCTTCCGCGCCCAGGTGGCCCAGGCCCAGGCGCAGCTCGAATTGATCGACCAGCAGTTGGGACGATCCCAGTTGCTGGCACCGATCGACGGCATCATTATCAGTGGCGACCTGAGTCGTTCGCTCGGCGCCCCTGTGGAACGCGGCGAGGTACTGTTCGAAGTCGCGCCTCTGGCGGAATACCGGGTGGTGCTGCAGGTCAACGAGAGTGAAATTCGAGACGTCAGGCAGGGCCAGCAAGGCTGGCTGTCGCTGACCGCGCTGTCGAACCAAAAAATCCGCTTCGAGGTCGAGCGGGTTGCGACGGTATTTCAGCAGCAGGACGGGAAAGTCAGCTATCGCACCGAGGCGCGCATTATCGATGCAATCGATTCGTTGCGCCCGGGCATGCAGGGGGTTGGCAAGATTGCGATCGATCGCCGCAGTTTTGGCGATATCCTGTTCCACAATGTCGTCGACTGGCTGAGAATCCGCTTGTGGTCATGGTTGCCATAGCCATTGGCGCGCGCCGTGCAACACGGTTCCGCGCGGTATCCCGCCGACTGCTGCCGCTGGATGCTCCATGACGGCAGTCGCCGACGTGGTAGCGGATTCCGGACAGGACCCCTGGGCGCAGATAGCCGGGCTGCGTCCGCGCCTGCACTCACACCTGGAATTCTGTCGTCATAAATACCGCGATCGCTACTGGTACGTGGCGACGGACAAACTCGCCGCCAGTCACTTTCGCTGCAGCGAAGTCGCCTATGACTTGCTGGTACTGCTGGACGGCAAGCATAGCGTTGAACAGGCATTTGATGTCGTGTCGGCGCAACATCCGGGTGGCCCGCTTGCGCATGACGAGGTAATACGGCTGCTGGCAGCACTGCGCGACGCGGACATGTTGCAGGGCGTTGCGAGCGCAGTGCAGTCCGGCATGGATTTAAAAGCGCCCGCCGCGAAGCCAAATACGCTGCGCCAGATGTTGCTGCGCCCGCTATCCATCAAGCTGCCGCTGGTGGATCCGGAGCGCTTCCTGAACCGGTGTTTGCCACTGGTCAAACCGGTATTTAGCAAAACCGGATTCGCCCTGTGGGCATTGTTTGTCGGCTGGGCCGCATTGCTCTGTCTCAATCTCTGGCCCGACCTCGGTGTCCATTGGCAATCGCGGTTCCTGGATGTGACGAACCTGTTGTGGCTTTGGCCCCTGTATCCATTGGTGAAGGGGCTGCACGAACTGGGTCACGGCTTTGCGACCCGGGTACGGGGCGGTGAGGTCCACGAAATGGGCATCATCTTGCTGGTGTTCATGCC
>CAMYKE010000183.1:8439-9200 GCA_947258895.1 uncultured Pseudomonadales bacterium
GATTCGCCCGGGATATGGCGTTCAATATCGCCTTTATCGGCGGCGCCTCGACGCTGCTGTTCAATGGCAACCCGTTGCTGCGCTTTGACGGTTACTATGTGTTTGCTGACGCAGTGGAAATACCAAACCTGGGCACCCGTTCCAATCAATACCTGGGTTACCTGTTGCAGCGCTACCTGCTGCGCCTTGAGGTCGTCAAATCTCCAGTGAGCGCCGCGGGCGAGCGGGGCTGGTTGTTTGGTTACTCGATCGCGGCGGGCATCTATCGCCTGTTTATCACTTTTACGATCGCGCTGTTCGTGGCCGGAAAATTCTTCGTGTTAGGCATGGCGCTGGCAGTGTGGTTCCTGGTCACCCAGCTTATTTTGCCGGTGGTACGAATCGCCAGGCGACTGATTCCCCTCGCGATCGGACAGGGGCTGGGGCTGCGCTTGCTGACGGTTACCAGGGGTGCCCTGGCACTGTTGTTCGCATTCCTGTTTGTCCTGCCGATACCGCACAGTACTCACTCGGAGGGCATTATCAACCTGGCCGAGGATGCCGGGATTCGCGCGCAAGCCGATGGCTTCATCGTTGCGGTGCTGGCACGCAATGGCGATGTCGTAACCCCAGGGGACCCGTTGTTCCAGCTCGAGGACAGCAGCATCAAGTCCCGGGTCGCGCTATTTCGTGCCAGGGAAGCTGAATTACAGGCGCGCTATAACGCCGTGATGATCGAAGACCGCAATGCCGCCGCCCGCTTTGGTGACGAGCTCAAGTCC
>CAMYKE010000184.1 GCA_947258895.1 uncultured Pseudomonadales bacterium
GAGGTATGTATGACGGTAGTGCGCTGGGCCATGCTGCTGGCGCCGTTCGCGGTTTTCGGCCTGATGGCGCAGCTTACCACCAAGATTGGCCTCAACGCTCTGATCGGTATGGCGATCTATGTCGGCACCGTACTGCTGGGCCTGCTGCTGCTGATGCTCGGTTACTTGCTCCTGTTGTATCTGATTACCCGCAAAACGCCGCTGGTGTTCTTGCGCGCGGTACGCGACCTGTTGTTGCTCGCCTTCTCGACATCGAGCTCGGCGGCGGTGATGCCGCTGTCCATTAAGACCGCGCAGGAAAGGCTTGGGGTAAAGCCGTCTATTGCCCAGTTCGTCATACCCCTGGGAGCGACCATCAACATGAACGGCACCGCGCTCTACCAGGGCGTGGCCGCAATTTTCCTTGCTCAGGTGTTTGGCATCGACCTCACGATAGGCGGTATGCTGCTGATCGTCATTACCGCGGTGGGCGCGTCGGTGGGCTCGCCCGCGACACCGGGGGTGGGCATCGTCATTCTCGCGCTGGTACTGGACACCGTCGGTATTCCTGCGGCCGGCATTGCCCTGATCATGGGTGTCGACCGGATCCTGGATATGAGCCGCACCGCCGTCAACGTCTGCGGCGATATCGTCGCCTGCGTGCTGATGGAACATTGGCTGGGAGGAGGGGTTGAGGATCCGGGAGAAGCGGATTTGCAGGTCGGACCATCTGCTCAAGCGCCCGGCCCCGGTTAACAGCTGATATTTTTCCGCGAGGCTGTCAGCGGCTGCAGCAGACCGGAGATGCTATCTGCTTCCGCCCGGGAATTCGCATATCAGTGTCCCGCTGCGGGCGTGGCTACTGCCCGGGTGGCAGCGCCTGTATACGTATCTTATCCATCTGCGGCCGCTTAGTTGGTAAAACCGGATTCGCTCCGTAATATGTCCAGCTCGCCCGGAAGCACAAGCGCTCGTTCTGCATGGGCCAGGACGATTCGTGCCCGAGCCCGCGCCGCCTCTTTCATCTCGCGATCGTCGATGGTCGCCAAAGCGCCAAGCGCTTTCTGCAGGCGGATCATTACTTCAATAGAGGCGGCGCCGTCGCGCGCAACTGCATTGAAAGCATCATCAAACATGTCCTGCAGGGAAAGTTCGGGAACCGCCACCCGATCAAACTCGATGCTGTCTTCCTGCTCCCGATCTGCCGGTTGTTCTGCCCAGGCTTCAAAAAGGCGCACAAGGGAACCGATGATTGAAATAGCGGTACCGGGGTCGTTTACCGCGGGCGACAGTGCGCGACTGGCGATCTCGGATAACACAATGAGCCCGAAGCGGGGATCATCATCGAATGTTCGTTCCTTGCCAATCGAAAAAGCGGCCCTGATACACTCTACATCAATCTCGTTTTCGGCGCTGACCTGGTCTGCCTGAGCAAAGGCGAGCGCCTGGCCAGGTAGCGTGAAGTTGCCGGGGAGCAAAGCGACCTCGATGCGGATATTGGCCTGCTCTGCGGCTGCCTGCAGGGCAGCGATATCAATGCGCTGGATGTAGCCAATGGTATTCCCGTAAATTGCAGAGCCATCATGCCGGCCTTCCGCTTTGGTGGCGCGCAGCGTAGGGCATTCGCGGCGCCGCTGAAGCATATCCTGGGTTACTTCCTCCACCTTACCGATGGTGGTACTTAGGCGGCCCAGTCGGGCGATACGATCCACCCACCTCAGGAAGCTGATTACCACGAGGGTAAAAACGAATATTGTCAGCACAAAAAGGGCGAACCGGCCGGCCTGCTCATAGTAGCCGTTGAGTAAGGCGATTATGGCAACGATGCTGAATATAAAGGCGCCGACAAAAGTCGACAGGGCATTCTGCGATACGTCGTCGGCGACCACCAGGGCGAATGAGCGCGGCGTTGCGGCGCCGGCTGCGGAATCATAGGCAGAAAGCATGGAGCCGACCGCAAATACAGCAATAACGAGCATGCTGGAAGACATTATCGTAAGCAGGCTTTCAATAGATTCCCGCGAGATATCTGGAACCAGATAAAAAATATCAAAGTCATCCGCCATTTTGGCCAGGAATACGGCGCCGATGGAGAGTGCGCAGATGATCATCGGCTTGACCCAAAGCCGCTCACCCACTCGATTCAGGAAAAATCGTAAGCGATCGTTCATAATTAGTCCCATCTCCCAAAAAGGGTTCCCGGTTGTTGGCGCCACAGAAATCAGGCAGGGGTATTGCGTTACTTTGGACTAACCGGCCGTCAGGAAACCGCGAATCATGGCGTTGAAAACCGGCGAGGGTGTTGCGCATCATTGCGGGATGACCGTACCAGCCACACGTTCTTTATTGGTAATATGGACAATAACATGATGCATCGCTCCGTCATACTGTGGCGCATACAGGTCATTGGCGACCAACCGATCCGGTCCTGGATGTACGCGTGAATATTGCGGGAACATTGCCACTTCCCGTGCGCCGCCGTAGACTGATACATCTGATCTGGCGGCGGGTTGCAAATCCGATTTGAGCGTTCGTTTTACTATGGGCAATTGTGCACCCATCGGTGTATTTGACTCCGGAGTTGGCGGCCTCTCCGTTTTAAAAAGCATCAGAGAGGTGCTTCCTAACGAAGACCTGATCTATCTGGCCGATTCGGGCAACGCGCCCTATGGCGACAAATCGCCGCAATATATCCAGCAGCGTGCACTCGCGATAAGCCGCTTCCTGCTGGACGAGGGTGCCAAGGCAATCGTGGTTGCGTGTAACACTGCGACCATAGCGTCCGTAGGCCTCGTCCGAGCCCACTATACGCTACCGATCATCGGCATGGAGCCTGGCATCAAGCCCGCCGTCGCGCAATCGCGGAGCGGGGTGGTCGGAGTGCTGGCGACCTCCGGAACGGTTCGGAGCCAGCAGTTTATTGACCTGGTGAACCGGTTTCGCGGGGACGTTAATGTTATTATTCAGGAATGCCCGGGACTGGTAGAGCAGGTTGAAAAGCTCGATTTTGACTCGCTGGTAACGAAAGATCTGCTGGAGACTTACCTGGAGCGATTACTTGCGGAAGGCGCGGACACTCTGGTGCTGGGGTGTACCCATTATCCGTTCCTGGTGCCGTTGATTAAGCAGATCGCAGGTGACGATATCAATATTATCGATACCGGCAGAGCCGTTGCCAGGCAGTTACAACGAAGGATCGAAGAAGCGGGTTTGCTCAGTCAGCAGACCACGCCGGGAACGGAACGCTTCTGGACCAGCAGTGCGGACGGCGATGGCAACGCGATAAAAGGCATTTGGGGCCAGTCGTTGCAAGTAGGTTTGATGAACCCATGAGACGGATGCTCAGCTACGATGTTTCTTCAATGTGGCGCGAGAGGAAGGATGAATGATTTTTCGAATCCGGAAATTACCGGCGGGGCAAGTGGGTCTTGTTGGTAAAATATTTATTGGCCCATGCTGGTGCAAATCCATATCATGCGCGTCACAATAAAAT
The DNA here is from genome assembly GCA_947258895.1 of uncultured Pseudomonadales bacterium. The sequence continues at coordinate 3,473 of CAMYKE010000184.1, forward strand.
CATCGTCTACTAACCGAAGACTGAGCAGGCACTGAATTATGACCTATTGTATCGGCATCAAGATAAAGGAAGGTCTGGTCTTTTGCTCTGACTCAAGGACGAACGCAGGGGTTGACCGGGTCAGTACCTACAGCAAGCTGTATCGTTTTCCCGTGGGCCGCGATCGTCAATTGATTCTGGTCGCTGCGGGCAATCTCGCCACCACGCAGGGTGTGGTTGCACAGATCGGCAGGGATCTGCAGCAGGGTGCTAAATTCAATGTCGGCAAGGCCAAATACGTTTCCGATGTCGCAGACTATGTCGGCGAGCTCGGTATCAAGGAGCAAAACAAATACAATACCAGCGGGCCCGGTGCCGGTTTCAATGCCGGGGCGACCTTCATCATTGGCGGGCAAATCAAGGGCAGTCCCCCGGAAATGTACATGATCTACCCGGAGGGCAATCATATTACCGTCTCCGAGCAGTACCCGTTTCTGCAGATCGGCGAGACCAAATATGGCAAGCCCATCCTGGACCGAATCATCCGCGGCGACACCCCCTCGGAGACCGCCATGCGCTGTGCACTGGTTTCCATCGATTCTACGATGCGCAGTAACGCCACCGTGGGACCTCCGATCGAGTTGCTGTTTTATGCTTCTGCAACTTTAGTACCACTTGCCTTGCCACTGGCAATTCTAGTGTCTTCAATAATGACGTTAGGCAATCTTGCAGAGAATTATGAATTGGTAGCTGCTAAATCAGCAGGAATCCCGCTGCAAAAGGAATATATTTTGAAAAAGCCGCGGATGTTATTCCTGCACCTACAAGAGGCTGGCCATCTATGATCACTGCCCCGGTTCCATCTCCACCATAGACAAATTCCGCACTCCCTGCATTGAAAATGATAATAACTAAAGCGGTCATTGTACAAATGACTACGGTATCAATAAATGGCTCGAGTAATGCAACTAAACCTTCAGAAGCAGCAAATTTTGTCTTTACTGCAGAGTGGGCAATGGATGCAG
>CAMYKE010000185.1 GCA_947258895.1 uncultured Pseudomonadales bacterium
CTCGCCCACAGGGACCGGCGGTACCCAAACAAGGAGTGGGTGGTGGCGGTGCATATCAACGGTCAAGCCAAGGCCTACCCTTACCGGGAGCTGGAGCGCGCTGCTTTGCCGTTGACCGATGCAGTGGGCGGGGTGGAACTGCAGATAGACTACGATCGGGTGCGGCGCTATGCGACCATTCGCGCGGTGACCGGTGCGGCGGTTCCGGTCATCTATTCCTACTGGTTTTCGTGGGTAGCGACCTACCCGGATACGCAGGTCTTCCGGGTCGACCACGTCCCCTGAATTCCCGCCGGGTTTGTCCCGGTGCCGCGTGCCCTGCCCGCAAATACGCCACCACAGAGTCAGGCAACCCTGTTATAATCGGCGCTCGATTGCTTGCTCTCCGGCATATTGATCACTCCGCAACCAGTCTTTGCGACGGGTACGGGAGGCAAGCATCGTATGTGTAAGCTCAATCGGTAGTCGTACCCATGGATGTCTCTGCAATCCTAGAAACGTTAAACGACGCGCAACGGCGCGCGGTCGCCGAGCCCGGCGCGGCAAGCATGCTGGTGCTGGCGGGCGCCGGCAGTGGCAAAACCAAGGTGCTGGTGCACCGCATCGCCTGGCTGATCCAGACCGAAAACGTATCTCCCCACGCGGTGCTCGCGGTGACCTTTACCAACAAGGCGGCACGGGAGATGCGGAGCCGCATCGAGGAGCTGCTTGCCATCAGCGTGCGCGGCATGTGGGTCGGCACCTTCCATGGCCTCGCCCACCGTCTCCTGCGAACCCATTGGCAGGAGGCCAAGCTGCCACAGAATTTCCAGATCCTGGATTCCGATGACCAGCTGCGGGTCGTCAAGCGGGTGATGCGCAACCTGAATATCGATGACGCGCGCTGGCCACCCAAGCAGGCGCAATGGTATATCAATAGCCAGAAAGACGAGGGCCGGCGCGCCGCCCATGTCGTCGAGCAACTCGACCCCTATAGCAAGACCATGCGCACGATTTACCAAACCTATGAGCAGGTGTGCCAGGCCTCCGGGCTGGTCGATTTTGGGGAACTGTTGTTGCGCGCCCATGAACTGTGGTTGAATAACCCGCGGGTGCTGGCGCACTACCAGGAGCGCTTTCAGCATATCCTGGTGGATGAATTCCAGGATACCAATACCATCCAGTATGCCTGGTTGCGGGTGCTGGCCGGAGATCAGGGACGGCTCACGGCCGTCGGCGATGACGACCAGTCAATCTATGGCTGGCGTGGCGCCAAAATCGAGAATATCCAGCGTTTCGGCAAGGATTTTCCCGATTCCAGCACCGCGCGCCTGGAGCAAAACTACCGCTCTACCAGCACCATCCTGAACGCTGCGAATCGGGTGATCGAGAACAACCAGGGGCGCCTTGGCAAGGAGCTATGGACCGAGGGTAACGAGGGCGAGCAGATCTCGCTGTTCGCCGGCTTTAACGAGATCGATGAGGCGCGCTTTATCGTTGAGTCGATAGAAACGCATTTTAAATCCGGTCAATCCTACAGCGACCACGCGGTGTTGTATCGCTCCAATGCCCAGTCGCGGGTACTGGAGGAAGCGCTGCTACGGGCCAACGTTCCGTATCGCGTGTATGGCGGCCAGCGCTTTTATGATCGCCTCGAGATTCGCAACGCGCTCGCCTATCTGCGACTGATTTTGCAGCGCTCCGACGACACCGCCGTGGAGCGGGTAATTAATGTGCCGCCGCGCGGCATCGGTGGCAAGACACTCGAATTGGTCAGGGTCAGGGCGCGTACCGCGCAGTTGCCGCTGTGGGATGCGGCGCGGCAAATGATTGGCAATGGCGATATTCCTGCCCGCGCGGCCGCTGCGTTGCAGGGCTTTATCGACCTCATCGAAAAACTCGACACGGATACCGCCGGATTGCCGCTGCACGAGCAGGTCGATCATGTGATCCAGCACAGTGGCCTGCTGGCTTTTCATCGTGAAGAAAAGGGCGAGAAGGGCCAGGCGCGAGTGGAAAACCTGGAAGAGTTAATCAGCGCGACGCGCGCCTTCGATGCTGACGATGATGAGGACTTGTCACCCCTGCAGGCCTTTATTGCGCAGGCGGTGCTGGATGCTGGCGAGGAGCAGGCCGGCGAGTACGAAGACTGCGTGCAAATGATGACCCTGCACTCAGCCAAGGGCCTCGAATTCCCCGTGGTGTTCCTGGCCGGCATGGAAGAGGGGCTGTTCCCCCACAAGATGTCGATGGAAGATGCGAATGGACTCGAGGAGGAACGCCGCCTGTGTTACGTTGGCATCACTCGGGCAATGAACAAGTTGTACTTGACCTACGCCGAAAGTCGCCGCCTGTATGGCAACGAAACCCTTAATCGGCCATCGCGATTTCTCCGTGAAATTCCCCCGGAGCTGCTGACCGAGATCCGCCTGCAGACCCAGATTAGCCGGCCGGTCAGTTTCCAGCGCAACGCAACCGGCACGCAGTTCAGTGGTGCGACGATCCCCGAAACTGAATTTCATCTCGGCCAGCGCGTCCAGCACAGCCTGTTTGGCGAGGGGGTGGTGTTGAATTACGAGGGCCAGGGCGCCCAGGCCCGGGTGCAGGTCAACTTTGATCGCAAGGGATCGAAATGGCTGGTGGTGGGCTACGCAAAATTACAGGCCATCTGATTGGATGCCGAAGGACACTTAACACCCCTCGACCTGACCCGTACAAACTTACCGAGAGTAGCCTGAATGAAATACAACAAGTTAACCCTGATCGTATGTGTCGCCTGCCTCTGGATGACGGGCTGCGCGCCACGGGATGATGCGACCGGTGGCGAGGGCTCGTCCTCACTGCCGGCTGCCAAGGTGATCACATGGAAAATGGTGACTACCTGGCCCAAGAACTTCCCGGGGCTGGGCACGGGCGCCAATTATCTGGCGGAGTTGATCGAGCAAATGAGCGGCGGTCGCCTGGTGGTCAAGGTGTATGGCGCCCAGGAGCTGGTCGGTGCACTGGAGGTGTTCGATGCGGTGTCGCGGGGTACAGCCGAGATGGGTCATGGCGCCGCCTATTACTGGAAAGGCAAGACACCGGCGGCACAATTTTTCGCCGCCGTGCCCTTCGGGATGACCGCGCAGGAAATGAACAGCTGGCTCTACCATGGCGGTGGCCTGGAGCTCTGGCGCGAAATTTACGAGCCGTTCGGACTGATCCCGTTCCCGGCGGGCAATACGGGTGTGCAAATGGGAGGCTGGTTTAATCGGGAGATCAAATCCATCGCGGATATCGACGGTCTCAAGATGCGCATCCCCGGTCTCGGCGGCGAGGTCCTCAGACGTGCCGGCGGGATTCCGGTGCTGTTGCCCGGCGGTGAAATCTTTCCGTCGCTGCAAACCGGCGCCATCGATGCCACCGAATGGGTGGGGCCCTATAATGATCTCGCGTTCGGCCTGTATAAAGTGGCCGAGTACTATTACTACCCGGGTTGGCATGAGCCGGGCACCAACCTGGAAGCCATTGTCAACAAGCAGGCATACGAAGCGTTGCCGGCCGATTTGCAGGCGATCGTGGAGAATGCCGCCAAGGCGGCGAATCTCGACATGCTGTCCGAGCTTACCGCCCGAAATCACCAGGCGCTGAGGACCCTGCTGGTCGAGCACGGGGTAAAGCTGCGCCAGTTTCCGGAACAGGTCAGTTTAAAGCTGCGGGCGTTGGCCGAGCAAGTGCTCGCCGAGGAAGCGCAGAAGGACCCGGACGTCGCGAGAGTCTATGAGTCGTTTCGCGATTTTCAGGAGCAGGTGGCGCGTTGGCACGTGATTTCAGAACAGGCGATCCTGGAAACCCGGACGCTGGCAGGCGAGTAGTCAGGTCCAGGGCAGTCACCGCTACCGCATCAAACCCGGGTTACAGCCAGAAAACCGGCGTTTTTTTTGGAAATATCGGATGTGGCGGCTAGCCCTCGTTCATTGTTGGCTCGTATTCGTCGTGCAGGAATTGAATAATAGCGCGCGACTCGTACAGCCAGGTGGTGCTTTCGTCATTGCTCTGGATGCGTAAAGCGGGGACCTGTGATTTGCCCCCTCCGGAAACCAGTGCTGTAAAATGTTCCCGCGATCGACGAATATCACGTAACTCCAGGTCGAGTCCGAGCTGTTCGATCACGTAGCGGACCCTGGCGCAGTAGCCACAAGCCCGATAATGGTAGAGGGCGAGTTTCTGGTCGCTGGAAGCGCTGTTTGCCAATATTATCGTCTCCTGACAATACCTGAGAGCAGGGGTAATTTCGTGCTGAATGCAAGACCCTCCAGGACTCTGCCGGAGATCGTGTCGCGCGGATGCTTATGGCTCCCTAGCCCGCATCCGTCACCGATTGGCGTGTAAGATGGCGAGTCGGTCGGTTCGCAGATTGCACGAAAGGCGCGCAATGCATAGCCGTAGCTATGCGTAA
>CAMYKE010000186.1 GCA_947258895.1 uncultured Pseudomonadales bacterium
CGCGCAACGCTTTACGGCCCGTTACAGCGGTGACCATTGGCAGGCATACAAGGCACTGCGCAGCACTACCGATGCACCGTTTAGCGCCTACCTCGGGTTGGGAGACTATGGCGTGTTGTCACTGTCGCCGGAGCGCTTTGTCAGCGCGCGCCAGGGCAACGTGGAAACGCGCCCGATCAAGGGTACGCGGCCCCGCAGCGGCGATCCGGGAATCGATCGGCAAAACGAGCAGCTGCTACTCAACAGTTCGAAGGACAAGGCTGAAAACCTGATGATCGTCGATTTGCTGCGCAACGACCTGGGCAGGAATTGCCTACCCGGCAGCATCCAGGTTCCGAGCCTGTTTGCGATAGAAGCCTACTCGAATGTATTCCACCTGGTCAGCACGATCACGGGCAGGCTGGCGGCCGGCAAGGATTCACTGGACTTGCTGCGGGATTGTTTTCCGGGCGGCTCGATTACCGGTGCGCCGAAGCTGCGCGCCATGCAAATCATCGAAGAACTGGAACCGCATCGGCGCAGCGCCTATTGCGGAAGCGTGGCCTATATAAATTTCGACGGCGATATGGATAGCAACATTGCCATTCGGTCACTGGTGTGCCGCGAGCAGCAAATCTATTGCTGGGGTGGTGGCGGTATTGTGGCCGACTCGGATATCGACGAGGAATATCGCGAATCCGTAATCAAGGTGTCAAATCTGCTCGATACCCTGTCACAGTTCATGACGGCCAGCAGTTATCAATCGCAATGAGTGAAGCACACCACCGCCCTCCCCTGAGCCCCAGCGTCGCATCGCTGCGCAGGCATTTTCGCGAGCGCCGCATCCACAAACCGGGTCCGCTGGATAATCCGGATTCGCTGGCATTCCAGCAACTCCACGAACAGGAGGGACATAGCGCCGCCGTGCTCATTCCCATCGTCGAGACCAGGCGTGGGCTGGACGTGCTGTTGACCCGCCGCGCCGAGCATCTCAAGAAACATCCGGGGCAAATCAGTTTTCCGGGAGGCAGAATCGAGCCGTACGACGACTCTCCGGTCGCAACGGCGCTGCGCGAAACCGAGGAGGAAATCGGCCTGCCGCCGGCCGCGACCGAAATACTCGGTGAGATAGGCAGCGTCTACACCGTTACCGGTTTTCATGTGACGCCCGTGATCGGGTTGCTGCGCGAACCGCTCGAAATAGTACCCGATCCCAATGAGGTGGCGGAGGTGATCATGGTGCCGTTTTCTCACCTGATGAATCCGGCAATCTACGAACTTCATAAACATCGCCACGAAACCGGCCTCAGGACCTATTTCTCGACCGAGTATAAAAACTACCGCATCTGGGGCGTGACGGCGGGGATCATTGTCGGGCTGTATGAGGAACTGCAGGCCGGCAACTAAAGCAGCAACAGAAAATCAGCGCAATTCGCGCCGCTTAAATTGCGTCGATCCATTGCACTGGGGTATATTAACGGCTCTCTGCCCCAGGGATAAAAAAACTATAAACGAAAAATTTCTCGAACTTATGGATTCGAACGAGTCGCTGATTCCTCATCAGGCGGCTCACGGGCAGCAATAATTTTAATAAGGGAACGCCTATGTCCAGTACTATCTATCAGGCATTTAGTCATAATTTCCTTGGAATAGCGCCAATTTGGTACAAGCAGGCCATCTTCGCGTTCCTGATTCTAAACCCGTTGCTGTTGTTCATCGCCGGACCGTTCGTTACCGGCTGGATATTGATCGGCGAGTTTATTTTTACCCTCGCCATGGCGCTCAAGTGCTACCCGTTGCAGCCAGGGGGATTGCTGGCGATTGAAGCCGTTCTGCTGGGGCTTGCGACCCCGGAATCCGTATTCCACGAGGCGGTGAACAACATCGAGGTCATCTTTCTGTTGATGTTCATGGTCGCCGGCATCTTCTTCATGAAGGACCTGCTGCTGTATGTTTTTACCAAGATCCTGGTGCGGGTGAAATCCAAGCTGGTGCTATCCCTGCTGTTCTCCGTGGTCGCCGCGGTCCTGTCGGCGTTCCTCGATGCCCTGACCGTTACCGCGGTATTGATCACGGTGAGCGTCGGCTTTTACACGATCTACCACAAGGTCGCATCGGGCAAGAAGGTTCACGACGACCATGACCACAGCAGTGACCATGAATTCCACGAGTACAGGCGCGAAGACCTGGATCAATTCCGTACCTTTCTGCGCAGCCTGATGATGCACGGCGCCGTCGGTACCGCCCTGGGTGGCGTCTGCACGCTGGTCGGGGAGCCACAGAATCTGCTGATTGCCAAAGTGGCCGGCTGGGAATTCATTGAATTCTTTTTGCAAATGGCGCCGGTAACCATGCCCGTCCTGGTGGCTGGCCTGCTCACCGTAATCGTACTCGAAGTGACTGGCAAGTTTGGTTATGGCGGCAAGATGCCGGCGGAGGTGCGCAGTATCCTCGAGGACGTCGACAAGCAACATGACGAGCAGCGCACGCAAAAACAAAAAGCGGCGCTGATCGTGCAAGGCGTAACCGGGATCCTGTTGGTGCTCGGGTTGGCATTTCATGTCGCCGAGGTGGGCGTTATCGGCCTGGCGATTATCGTCATCCAGACCGCATTCAACGGCATCATCGACGAACACCAGATCGGCAAGTCCTTCGAAGAGGGCCTCCCGTTCACCGCGCTGCTGGTGGTGTTCTTCGCGATCGTCGCGGTGATTCACGAGCAGCACCTGTTCGATCCGGTCAGCCGCTTCGTGTTTGAAATGCCGCTGGAGCGGCAGCCCGGCATGTTCTTTATTGCCAACGGCGTGTTGTCCATGATCAGCGACAATGTGTTTGTCGCGACGGTCTATATCAACGAGGTGAAGGCGGCGTTCGAAGCTGGTGACATCAGTCGCGAACACTTCGAAAAACTGGCCATCGCGATCAACACCGGGACCAACCTGCCGAGCGTGGCAACACCAAACGGTCAGGCTGCCTTCCTGTTCCTGTTGACATCTGCCCTCGCCCCGCTGATCAGGCTCTCGTACGGGCGCATGGTGATCATGGCCTTTCCCTACACGATCGTACTTAGTATCGTCGGGTACACAGCGGTCGCACTGTGGGTATGACATCGGATCAAGCCGCTCGCTCGAACTGTGGCGCAGGGACGCGTAAGTAGCGGTGCGAGGCGGGCTAACCGTTCCGGTTCACGGGGAATTCGCGTTCCCCGGTAGTCGTTCGACGCGCACCACAACCGCCGGCGGTTCCGATTGGTAACAGGCTGGCGATATCGTGTGGTGACACTGAACATCGCTGCGCCGCGACCTGCTGCAGTGGCACACCATCCCGACTCCAAACGGAGCGCGGGAGCGCCCGGACGATCCATTAGCGGGTGCCGCATCGTAACGAATGGATAGCAACGACGGTTCGGTGCGGCCTGAGAACCGGCGCGGGGCATCGAATTCCCGGATAACGAGATAAATTTTGACCCCTATACTAGTCGCGGCCACGCTCGTGCTCACCATTGCCACCCTGTTACCAGTCATCCGCCATCCCCATTGGCTGGTCCGGGGTATGGATTTTCCCCGCATGCAGTTTGCAGTCGCTGCGCTGCTACTGGGCATCGCCCATTGCACCCTGCTTGAGCTGGATCAGCCCATCACGTGGTTGCTGATTGTGGTCACGCTGCTCTGCCTCTCCTGGCAATTATGGTGGATTATCCCGTATACCCCTATTTGGCCGAAGGAAGTAAAAGCGGCGCGTGCCGCTGACCCCGAATCCAGATTGAAAATAGTTACCGCCAATGTGCTCACGACCAATCGCAATGCGGAGGCATTCCTTGGCCTGGTCAGGCAGCACCGGCCCGATGTGCTGGTAACGCTGGAATCAGACCACTGGTGGCAGCAGCAACTCGACAACCTGCAAACCGACCTGCCGCATAGCGTAAAGTGCCCGTTGGACAACCTCTACGGCATGCATGTGTATTCGCGCTTCCCGCTCGAGGAAGCCGAAATCAGTTACCTGGTAGAGGATGATGTACCTTCGATACACGCCCTGTTGGTGCTGCAAACGGGGCATGGGGTCCGCGTGCATTTTCTGCACCCGGCTCCGCCGAGCCCCACCGAGAACCCGGAATCCGTAGAACGAGATGCCGAGCTGGTTACCGTCGCGCGCAGCGTTGCCCAAAGTTCGCAACCGGTTATCGTCACCGGCGACCTCAATGACGTCGCCTGGTCCGCGACTACGCGTTTATTTCGCAAACTCAGTGGCCTGCTGGATCCGCGTGTGGGTCGTGGTATGTACAACACCTTTCATGCGGATTACTGGTTCCTGCGGTGGCCGCTCGATCACCTGTTTCATAGTCATCATTTCACGGTCGTTGCGCTGCGCCGCCTGGAAAAGTTTGGTTCAGATCACTTCGCACTGCTTGCAACCGTAACGGGCGAAGATCGAGCGTGGGCGAGTTCCCTGACGGATCGAACGAACGCCGATCCGGCTGATGTACCCTGTCCAGGTGAATAGAGGCGCTCAGATGCAGCCGCCGCGCGTGGTGCGCAGGCGTGCAACACCCTGCAGGTGATTAATCGCCATCCAGCCAGAGGCAGTGTCCGGTCTGCTCCCGAATCTGCTGCAAGCGACGATCATGCGCCGCCTCCTCTTCCTCCGTGGCGCGCAGGACCCTGAAGGGCCCCAGCGTTCGGGCGATTGTCTGACTGGTGATTTCCCCGGCGGAATTGATTTCGGCGCTGTCCCCCTCACCAAGGCGCAGGGTTCGTTGTCCCCCGGTCATCGCCAGGTACACATCGGCGAGGATTTCGGCATCCAGTAGCGCGCCGTGCAGGTCACGTTGCGAATTATCGACTCCGTAGCGCTTGCACAGCGCGTCCAGGCTATTCTTTTGCCCGGGATGCTTTTTGCGCGCCATGCGTACGGTGTCGGTGATCGAACAAATCTCGATCACTTTGGGAAAAGCCCCGCCGAGCAGGGCGAATTCGCTATCGATAAACCCGACGTCGAAGGGCGCGTTATGAATAATCAGCTCGGCACCCTCGATGAACTCGCGAAAATCGCTGGCGATTTCCGCAAATAGCGGCTTGTCGGCCAGGAACTCCGGGGTGATGCCATGCACTTCCATCGCACCCTCGTCAATATCGCGCTGCGGATTGATATACTGGTGGTAGTGCTGCCCGGTGAGTTTGCGGTCGACCAGTTCCACGCAGCCAATTTCTATGATGCGATGTCCCTGGGATACCTCCAGGCCAGTGGTCTCCGTATCCAGTACGATATGCCTCACGATTTACAGTACCCTCATGATCGGTGGTGCCTAACGCTAGGCTTCGGTGACACCCAGATTGGCGAGTTCGTCGGCAATTTCATTTTCCGGGTGTCCGCTGTGCCCTTTCACCCAATGCCAATCGATTGAATGGTCGGCGATCGCGGCGTCGAGTTGTTGCCACAGGTCGATATTTTTCACCGGCTGCCTTGAGGCGGTTTTCCAGCCACGTTTTTTCCAGGCATGGATCCACTGCGTGATACCGTTTTTTACGTACACAGAATCGGTAGTAATCTGGACTTCGCTGGCGCGCTTCAGACAGCGTAATGCCTCGATGACGGCCTTCAATTCCATGCGGTTGTTGGTGGTATCGCGCTCGCCGCCGTGGATGCGCTTCTCGTTGCTGTTGTAGCGCAGCAACGCGCCCCAACCCCCGACGCCGGGATTTCCCTTGCACGCCCCATCCGTAAATATATGTACTACATTGTCGGTTTTAGTCACTGCGATTCCGGGTCGTGGGTTCGGTTAGCGGGAAGCTCAATATAGCGGTTTTTCGGCGCGGTTCACGTAGCGGTATGGAGCCGGCGATTTGTTTACGCGCCACCATGACGTAGCAACTACCAAAATGAAAATTGAAGCGGCGCAGGAAGATTTCCAGCCAGCGGCAGGCAGTAAACAGCCATTGATTACCAACCGGCAGGCCGTAGAAGGCGAACTGGGTATCTTCCGGCTTGCAGTCCAGCAATCGCAACCAGTCATACAGGCGTTGCTCGGACAGGTAGCGGCCGTTCCATGGCGCGCGACGCTTGAGGGTCAGCAATTTGCGCAGTTGCCACAGACTCCACGGGTTGAATCCGGTAATCACCAGTTGCCCCCCGGACCTGAGGGCTCGCTGGGCGTCGCGGATGATCTGGTGGGGTTGTCTGGAGTACTCCAGCACATGGTGCAGTATGATCAGGTCCATTTGTTCATTGGCAATGGGAAGCTGTTCGGGTTGGGCGACTATCGCATTCCCGAGGCCTTCCACCGGGTATTCGAAATGAAGCAGGGTCTTGTTGGTGATCGGCGAGCGCTCGTATAGCGGGGTGCCGCCCGCCATGCTGATCTGCAACAGTTCATTGCCAAATTTCTTTTTCAGGATATCATCGAGCAAGCGCTGTTCCAGGTCCGCGAGTGATCTCGCCAGGATGCTCTGTTGCCAGTCTTTCCATTGGCGTCGGCAATGGGCCGGTGAAAAGAACTTGCTGGTGGAAAAAAATCGTAACAAAAGTGATACCTCGATGCCGCCCGGGTGCAGTGCCAACAGCGGAGTTTTACAGCGCGTCCACGGCAGCGGATTGGCGGAGCGCCCGCTGGCATGGTTTCATCCTGTACCCTCAGGGGAGGATCGGTGAATTTTCGTCACCACCTGTTGAGTCTCCAATCCGCAGCAGCAATAAGCGAATAATAACAAATCCAATTGGCTATTGTAGCCTGATCCAGTCGTTTCCCAGGCACCGCGCGCCAATCCCGCGCAATGTACAGCCTTTTTCTGCAGCTATCTATACGCGTGGCGCAATTTACTGACGTCTGTTAACGGTAATCCCGTATTTACGTAGAGGCGGCTTAGCAGGTACACTGGGCGTCCGGCTTGGCGTCGCCGCAATAGCGCATTGTTGCAGGTGGGGGCGCTCGACATACTGCGTACGTGGAAGATTCTGGTTTCGGGTCTATAGTAAAAGACACGCAAACTATTCTTTCAGGCCAGGGAAACTTATAAAATAATCAATATAAACAGTATGTTAAAAAATAATATTAACAACATATCTAAATATATTGTGGTGCTCGCAGGTGTTCTGGGCCTGGCATCATGCGCGAGCGTACTGGCACCAATGAGTGCGCACGACACCGCTGGACCCGCCATCAGTGAGGACTTGCGTGAAGCCGTGCAGGTGCTGAACGAACCCCCCTCGCCAAATTTCCCGCCGGTCGTGTCGTTAACATGGCAGGACGTCGAGCCGATCGAAGTGCCGGTTGTTGCCAAAAAGCCGCAACCCGTGTTCAACGCCTGGGTGCGTGTCAGGAACGGATTCAAGCTGGACCTGGAGATCGAGAATGCGCGTATCCGCATGCAGCGCAAATGGTACGCGAGGCACCAGGAGTATATGGACCGGGTTGCCAATCGTGCGGACCGCTACCTGTTCCATGTGATAGAAGCAATCGAAGCTCGCGGCGTTCCCGCGGAACTCGCGCTGCTACCTATCGTTGAGAGCGCTTTTGACCCGTTCGCCTATTCGCATGGCCGGGCTTCCGGAATGTGGCAGTTCATTCCGGGTACCGGTACCCGCTTCGGGATGAAACAGGACTGGTGGTACGATGGTCGACGCGATATTGTCGACTCCACCCGCGGCGCATTGGATTACCTCGAACACCTGCATAAAACCTTCGACGGCGACTGGCTGCTGGCGCTGGCGGCGTACAACTCTGGCGAGGGTAATGTTGCCAGAGCGATTCGCTACAACCGGCGCCATGGTAAAGCGACTGACTTCTGGTCGCTCAGGCTGCCCCGCGAAACCCGCGCCTATGTCCCTAAACTCATTGCCCTCGCCCAGTTGCTGGAACAACCTGCAAAATACGGGCTGCAATTTCGCAAGATTCCTAATCAGCCCTACTTCGCCCGGGTGGCCATCGGCTCACAGATCGACCTGGCGCAAGCGGCAAACCTGGCTGAAATCGAGCTGGAGGAATTATACCTGCTAAATCCCGGCTTCAATCAATGGGCCACATCACCCGATGGGCCGCATTTTCTGAACGTACCGGTGGAGAACCAGCAGGTATTCCGGGCCAACCTCGCATCATTCGGCCCGGAGAAACGGATCAGCTGGGTTCGCCACCAAATTCGCAACGGTGATTCGCTGAGCGCCATCGCCCGCAAGCACGGCACTACGGCGGACGCTTTGCGACAGGTCAACAACCTGCGCAGCAACCGCATCAGGACGGGGCGCACACTGTTTATCCCGGTCGCCAGCAAATCCTCAAAACATTACACGCTGAGTGCAACGCAGCGGCTGGTGGCGAAGCAGGAACATCCAGCCAGCAGCGGCAAAACAAGACACGAGCATGTCACGCGCTCCGGAGAGAGCTTCTGGACCATCTCCCGCAAGTATGGTGTTGGCATGCGCCAGCTCGCTCGCTGGAATGGAATGGCGACTCGCGACCCGTTGCGGGTCGGCCAGAAACTGGTCGTCTGGAGCAAACCGCTTGAGGTGGCTGTGCTCAGCCCGAGCGCGGACCGGGAGATTATCCGCCAGATTGGTTACAAGGTGCGCAATGGCGATTCGCTGGATCGGATCGCGCGGAAATTCAATGTGAGTATTGGCGACATCCCCGCAATCGTAAACCGCCCGGATGTGGTGGAACGGCATCAACCGTAACAAATATCTGCATCCTGGTCAGTCGCTTAAATTGTACGTCGACATCGCCCGCGCCAGTTTGTAGCTTTCCCGTTCCTGGTAACCGCGGTTTCTGTCTGGCCCTCTTCCCTCCCGCGCCACGTCTCCATAGCTCCGGGACTAGCCGCCGAATCGGTGAGATATGGCGGCTAGACAGATTCCGTCTTTCTACAAGACAGGGGCGGTCCCGCTCGCTGCGACGGGCGTGCCAACGTCCCGGGTTATCGCGAGCAGAATATAGCCGACGGTAAATCCGAATTTGCTCATGCGGGATTCATTTAGCAACACTCCGTCGGCGGTCAGGTACATGCGGTCGTCGATTCGGATTTCCACGGTGCGACCCTTGTAAGGTACTTGCAACACATAATCCAGGTTCATCTGGTTACCCGCCACTTCGATAATAGCTATGCCGCTGACATCTCCCGCCGTGCCGTGATAACTGCCATCGGGCTGCGGCCTCAGGGTCCACACGCGGCGCTGGCGCTCTCCGTCATTAAAGAGAAACTCCTCTTCGAGTGTGCCTGTGCCGTCAATCCAGTAGGCCTTGATCGCCGCGGTAAAGCTCCGCGTCACCTGCCCGGAACGGTTCTTGATTACTCCCGAAGCGGTGAGATTGCCAGTAAAGAATTCTTCGGGTACGAGTGCCGGCCTCTGGATAATCACGTCCTTGATGCCAGCCGAGCCACAGGCTGACAGCAGCATAAGCAGCGCGAGCGCCTGGGCCGTGTTACGAATCGTGTTCGAGGAAACCATGTCCGGCTACCGCGTTCCGTCGCGCGAGGCGGCAATGAGTTGGGCCCGGACTTCCGGGTAACTGGTTTGCGGTGACAGCCAGATGGCCAGAAACTGTTGCGTAAATCGCGGGTCGGTCATCACACCGAGCCTGCCGCCATTGAAATAGAAGTGACTGGCCAGCTGCTCGTCGACATAGAGCAGGATTTCGTCGCCGGCAGCCACATCAGGCCAGAGTTCCAGCAACTTCGCTAGCCACATCTCGCTCGTTTCGGGTTGAAAACCGGGCAGCTTTTGCCACTGCTTGCGGGTCGCCTGGACCAGCTGCTCGTCGGTAACTGCGCGCTTGTACTTGAGGTTTAGAGCCATTCCAGGCTGGACTCCCTGGAAACTGCCGTCCCGGGTGTATAGCTTTGATACGTATATATCCCAGAACAATACCCGCAGCGTCGCCTCTCCCACCCGATTGAGGTCAGACAACACCGCGCTCCCCGACTCTGGAACGGTGGCAGGGCGCTCGCCCGCCACGCTTCCCAGCACATCGCAGCTGAGTGCCAGCATCAGACAGGACGCGGCTATCGTACGCCCTGGCCGCCTACAGCGCGACATATGACCGCGGCCCCTGCCAAAAGACGATTCGGAACAGTATCGGCAGCATGATCGCCCAGATCACCGCCAGCAGCACAGCGACCATCACAGGGTCGTAGCCGAATTCCACCGCCCCCAGCCTGT
The DNA here is from genome assembly GCA_947258895.1 of uncultured Pseudomonadales bacterium. The sequence continues at coordinate 10,126 of CAMYKE010000186.1, forward strand.
GTCCTATCAGATAGCTAAAAGGGAAGCCTGCAAGACCCG
>CAMYKE010000187.1:0-4387 GCA_947258895.1 uncultured Pseudomonadales bacterium
GGTCATCGAGGGCCGCGGAGATGCCTTCGGTATTGACCTGAGTGACGCGGTACTCATTCCGGTCGGCTCGGCGCAGGAGCTCTTCAATACCCAGGCGTTGTTTCGCCTGTTCATCAAGGTAAAAGCCAATGCCGATGTTGACAGGGTCGAAGCGCAGATATTGAAAACCATGACCAAGCTGCACCAGGGCGAAGAGGACGTCACGCTGATCCGTCCCGACTCGCTGGTCAGTACCTTCAATGACGTGTTGCTAATACTCACCCTGGCGATTTCCGGGATCGCCGCAGTGAGCCTGGTGGTTGCAGGCATCCTGATCATGAACATTACCCTGATCTCGGTGAACCAGCGCACCCGGGAAATTGGGCTACTCAAGGCGATCGGCGCTTCAGCGCCACAGATTCGTACGCTGTTCCTGTTCGAGGCGGGGGTGCTTGCAATAGCGGGCGCCATGCTGGGGATTGGCTCCGGTCAGCTGCTGCTGGCTCTGGGGACCGCCCTGTACCCGGAAATACGGTTTACCGCGCCCGACTGGGCGATCGCGAGCGCCTTCGGCATCGCGGTAACGACCGGCCTGCTGTTCGCCTACCTGCCAGCAACACGGGCGGCACGACTGGAGCCGGTTACGGCACTGACGAGTTGAGGGGGGGGGAAACAGGATGCTCTGGTCAGACACGATCCAATGGATTCTTCGCGCGATCATTACCAGTCCGCTACGCAGCACCCTCACCGCGCTGGGGATTGCAATCGGCATCGCCGCGGTCGCGCTATTGACCTCTATCGGCGAGGGCGTGCGGTTGTATATGCTAAACAGTTTCTCCCAGTTCGGCACCCATATCATCGCCGTCACTCCCAGCAAGATCAGTACCCAGGGCATTGGCAGTCTCCTCAAAACCGTGCGCCCGCTGTCGCTGGAAGATGCCGAACACCTGAGCCGCCTGCGCTATGCAGAGCAAACCGTACCCCTGGTCCAGGGCACTGGCCGCATCGAGGCGGGCAAGTATGGTCGCGATACGGAAATCCTGGGTGTCGGCCACCAGGCGGCGGATGCCTGGCGCTTCAGCGTCGCCACCGGGAAGTTTCTGCCACCCGATGACTACCGCAGCGCACGTCCCTATGCGGTGCTCGGCCACAAGCTCAAGCAGGAGTTGTTCGGCACGCAGAGCCCCTTGGGCGAGTTTGTTCGGGTCGGTGGAATGCGGTTTCGGGTGATCGGCGTCATGGAGAGCAAGGGGCAACTGCTGGGCTTTGACCTGGATGATGTGATCTATATTCCGGTCAGCCGGGCTCTCGAATTGTTTAATCGAGAGGGACTGATGGAGATCGATATCGTTTTCAGCCCTGCAACCACCTCGGCCAAAATGGCCGAACGAATACGCGACATGCTGGTGAAACTGCACGGCCGCGAAGACTTTACCCTGTTCACGCAGGAAGATATGCTGGAGACTCTCGATGACATTCTTACCGTGATCAAGTTTGCGGTGGGCTCATTGGGCGGGATATCTTTATTTGTCGGCGGGGTCGGGGTGCTCACGATCATGACCACCAGTATGCGCGAACGGGTCCACGAGGTCGGCCTGCTACGGGCGGTTGGGACCACCCGGAAACAGATCCTGTTGCTCTTCCTGGGCGAAGCCATCCTGCTGGCCCTGTTCGGCGGTTTGCTCGGCATCGCATTATTGGTCCTGTTTATCCTGGCCCTGAAGCTGCTGGCTCCCGAACTGCCGCTGACGCTGCAATTTACGTATTTGCTCGCCGCCCTGCTGTTGTCGGCTACGGTGGGATTACTGGCCGGCATCGGGCCGGCACGCAGTGCATCACGACACAGCCCGATCGAGGCACTGCGATCAGAATAGAGCTAGCCACAGGACAGACAGAAGGAGCTGGCACTGGCCTCAAATTTTTGGTCATGAAATAATATCCGTGAGATACCCACAGCGAGACTAAGGCATGTCAAACGAATCCAGAAAATTGCGCGGGTTCGGGCGCCTGCTTTGCCTCCTCGGCAGCCACGACTACGAAATTGTTGAAGTTAATTATCGCTTTGCCGACGGCGGCTGCGTAGAGAAATTGCGTTGCAGGCGGTGCGGCATCATCATCGCGCGAGCGGCAAAATAATTAACGATACTCGGGAATTTCCGATAATTCAGGCCTTGCCAGGCAATGCTTGTTGCTGATCAGAATTCCTGGGGCGAGATATCCGTCACGATTACGTACACGTTTTTGCACGAGGGAGCGAATATGCCTGTCTACCAACACGTCCTGGTCGCACTCGACCTGTCAATTGAAAGTGAAGCCCTGTTACAGAAAGCGGTTGCATTCGCAACACAGTGTGAGGCGCGGATCAGCCTGATTCACGTGGTTGAGCAAGCGCGGACCAGCCTGCCGTTTACGCAAATCGATTTTTCGGCCATCGAACAAGAAATCAAGTCTTATGCGCAGAAGCGGATGGGGGAGCTGGCCCATAGCTGCGCGATTCCGCAAGAAGACTGCATAATCGAGCTCGGAGTAGCGAGCCAATTGATCCACGAATTTGCCGAAGAGCTGGATGTTGACCTCATCTTCGTTGGTAGCCATGGCAGGCACGGTATTTCGTTGCTACTGGGCTCGACCGCCAATGCGGTATTGCATGGTGCCCGCTGCGATGTGCTCGCGGTTCGGATAATAGAGAGTTCGCGGACACGCACAGCCGAAGCGCGAGGATCGCAGTCCAAATAGCGCTACTTTTACGCGGCTATCTGCCTGATAAAACTCATAAAAAATGAACTCCCTTTAAACCATGCGGCAGTGATGATAGATTAACTTCGCTACACCGGACAGTTACATGGAGGAACCGAAAATGTCGCTAAGAATCAATGATACCGCACCCGATTTTACCGCTGAAACCACCCAGGGCACAATCAAGTTCCACGACTGGATAGGGGATGGCTGGGCACTGTTATTCTCACATCCCAAGGATTTCACTCCCGTGTGTACGACGGAACTGGGTTACATGGCGGGACTTGAGGAGGAGTTTGCCAAGCGCAATTGCAAGATTATCGGATTGAGCGTGGACTCGGTGGCCAGCCATCTGGAATGGGAGAAGGATATCGCTGAAACCCAGGGCCACACTGTCCGCTATCCGATGATCGGGGATACCGATCTCGAGATTGCCAAGCTCTATCACATGCTGCCGGCTAGCGAAACCGGTAGTGCGGAGGGCCGCACGCCGGCGGATAACGCCACCGTTCGCTCGGTGTTCCTGATCGGGCCGGATAAGAAAATCAAGTTGCTTCTCACGTATCCGATGACCACCGGGCGTAATTTCGATGAAGTGTTGCGGGTGCTGGACTCCATCCAGCTCACTGCCAAACACCAGGTGGCTACACCGGTAAACTGGAAACAGGGCGAGGATGTCATTATCGTGCCCGCGGTAACGGATGAGCAAGCCGCAGCAAAGTATCCCGACGGCTGGAAGACGATCAAGCCCTACTTGCGAGTCATTCCCCAGCCAAAGTAAACTACCCGAACCCGGGATGAGGTCTTCCTCGCCCCGTTCCCTGGCGGGTACATCTCGATCAGCAGCTGACCCCGGCACTGGTCCTGTCCAGCTGGTCGATAGCCGGCTAATCCTGAACCAATCGGAGCATCGAGACAGCAGTGCAACAGCCCAATCCGGATCCACTACCGCGTAAAGAGCGCGGATTCCACCCCCTGAAACTGCTGGGTGTTATTCTCGGCGTTACCGCAATGCTGGCCCTGATCGCGTTCGCACTGCAGGTCCATTATCTGGGAATTAGCTAGCGCGCCTGTGCAACGCGCTTTTCATCGACAAACTGGTTGCTCACAATAAAGATTTGCAAAACAGAAGCATTTTTACTGGCGTTCAGGCCGGAATGTAAGGTAGTTGCATCCGCTAAAGTTTTCATAAAAATGTCGGATGGTCCTGGAAGCCGCCGTTCATCAGCTATAAATTGAAGCGCCAGGATAGACAGCCCTCGGCCAGGACCAGCTGTCTAATTTTGCGCTGACCCTTAAATTTCAAGTACCCGTTCTCCACAAGTGCACGCCATGCATCCTCGCGAGGCATTCCGAATTCGATGCCCTGGACTTCGGTTGTCTCCAGCGGAACAAATATCTCTTCCGGGAGATACACCTGGCCATATTTACTTGCCTCAGCCAAGAGCTTCTCGTACTCCGCCAGTGAAGCCGGAACCTCTATGAGAATCACTCTCAAATGTCACCGACCCCTATTCCTCGACCCCTATTCCTAACCTTGCCCGCTTTCGCGATGGCTGGTTGCTCACTGGCGACTTCGGGCATATCGATGAGGACGGATTCGTCGTTCTCGGCGGGCGTCAGGACGAATAATCAACTGCGGAGGGTTCTCATTCTTCCGGGCTGAGGTCGA
>CAMYKE010000187.1:4498-7701 GCA_947258895.1 uncultured Pseudomonadales bacterium
AGCCCTGACAGCTGGGCACAGGACACGGCAACCAAGCTGGCACGAAGCCGACTCCCACGCTATTTGGTGCCGCGCAGCGTCGTCGTAGTTGCGGAACTTGCCATCTCATCCGCTGGAAAAGCCAACCGCCGACTCGCGGTTGAGCAGTAGGGTTCTGGCGCCCGCGGAACTCCTCGGTCGTAGCTCCACCCCCAATGAGCTGTCAACTAGCCGGGAGCTGGCCGCTGGTTACTCAGGAAGCGGCGACGATTGATCGCGATGTATAGGAAACCAACGATTCCGACGAGCAGCTCGATGACTTCCGGCAATTTGTACTGCATCAGTCCGTAGTGATCGTCGAGTATCACCTGAAGGTCGAGCGCCCCCTCGAGCAACGCGGCAACTGTAATCACGAGAAACCATGGAATCAGCAGCAACGGCGGCGCCGCCAGTTTCAATGCAGGGATGCGCGCTACAATGTACCCTGCCAGACCGCCGATACCGAACACCAGCCGAAGCACGCTGTTGTTACCCTGCATGAACTCCAGATTGTGCAACGTAAGCTCATTTTGTGCGTTTACATCTCGAATCGCGTCCGGCGTCTCGAATCCGAACAACCATTGTCCCCACGCAATCTCTTCCATCGCAACCACAATGAGTCCCATCGAAAACAGCGCATAGAACACGGTCGCAGCGCGGTGTTCCGGAATTGCATTCAGCCGACGGACCAAATCCAATCCAATCAATCCACCGAGGAACAGGAAGACAAACGTTGCAAATTCAACGGGCCGGTTCTCCCCCAAGAGCGCCAATGCATCCGGCTTGGTCGACGGGAGATAGTAGAGCACTGCGTATCCGGCAGCGAGTACGATCGGTATCGCGCCGCTCAGTGCTGTGAGAACGATTTTATTCACCGCTGTGATCGCCTATAGTCGGGGGTATAAGTTGCCGAATGGCTTGCAGCTCCGCCGGTTTTGATCAGTTGCATCGCGTGACTACTTTCGGCGAGTTGCCTTTGTATCTTCAGCAGCTTGCTTACCCATTCCTTGCGGTGCTTTAACAAATAGGGCCCTGGGATGTGTTTTGCTTCCTGATGCGAGTCGTCCGATACGTCCCCTTTAGCGTAGGAAACACGGCCGGTGCGCCGTTTGTAATTACGAACCTTGCGTGAATTTAAAGTGTTGTTGTAGAGCTCATTTCTAAAATCAATGAGTGGCTGCATCCAATGTGCGCCTGATTCGATTAGTCGATGTATTGCGGGTATAAGAAGAATAAGCGCCCTGTTGGCCATTCGCAAGCAAACACTGATCCTGGCTTTCGGCCCTGTTCTTGTCTTTTTATAGTTGCGCCGGGTGAAGATCTAGCTCACTTTCACCGCCTTTGGCTTGAACTGAACAGTATGGACGGCTGACCCAGTTGACCCACAGATGGGGTTCCACCAGGCTCGCAGTGTCGAGGGGAAATGTTACTGGAACAGCCTCATCACCTGTGGCGCACGTTCCGGCGGTAGTTCGCACGGCTGAATGCCAGCTTGCGAGGCCTCCTCCTGTTTCAAGTGTTTTAGAATGTGTGCGATCACAGCCGGATCTTCGATACTGGCAATGACGTGCAGGGAAGCACTAATGCCGTGGGCGCATGGATGCGCAGGAGCGGCCAACTTGACCTTCATCATCTCAGCCTGAGGTGGTTTAATAGATCTGTACAACCCAGTTAAGGATAATACCCCTAACTGGAGATCAATAAATGACCACAAGAAAGAAATATTCGAAGGAATTCAAGCTGGACGCCATCAGCCTGGTATTGGATCAGGGCTATACCAGATCCGAAGCGGCAAGAAGCCTTGGTATTAATGCCAATATGCTGGGCCGCTGGGTTAAAGAACAACAGGCAGATGACGGCCAAGCCTTCCGAGGCAACGGTAAGTTAACGCCGGACCAGGAGGAAATCAGGAAGCTGAAAACCCAAGTTAAGCGCCTGCAAATGGAGAAAGAGATATTAAAAAAAGCGACGGTCTTCTTCGCCAAGGAAACAAGGTGAAATACGTGTTTATTGCCCAGCACAAGAAGACCTGGCCTGTTGACCTGATGTGTCAACTATTGGGTGTTACCCGCAGCGGTTACTATGGCTATCAGCGGGGCGGAGGCGAGGAAATCGATTATTATCATCAAGAACTGCTGGAAGCCGTGCGAGATATAGCCAACGCGACTGATGACAGCTACGGTAGCAGGAGAATGAAAAAGGCGCTCAATACGCTTAGTTATCCGGTCAGCCGTGATAAGGCTCGAAAGTTGATGCGAGAAGCAGGCGTGCAGGTTAAACGCCGAAAGAGATACAAGGTCACGACCAACAGCAACCACAAGCAGCCAGTATTTGATAATGTTCTGGATCGACAGTTTGATGTTGATCAGCCGGACCAGGTTTATGTCGGAGACATTACCTACCTCTGGACTCAGGAAGGCTGGTTGTACCTGGCGGTTGTTATCGATCTGTTTTCGAGAAAGGTTGTCGGCTGGAGTATGGGGTCACGCATGAAGGCCCAGTTGGTCTGCGATGCGCTGAGGATGGCCATTTGGCAGAGGAGGCCCGAGGCCGGTCTTGTCGTTCATTCAGATCGGGGCTCGCAATATGCCAGTAAGGATTACCGGCGACTACTAAAAGCTTATGGATTTGTCGGTAGTATGAGTCGTAAAGCTGATTGCTGGGATAATGCGGTAGCGGAAAGCTTTTTCGGGAGTTTGAAGCAAGAGCGAGTTCATTGGAATAATTACCAGACGCGACTCGAAGCACAACAGGATGTGTTGAGTTACATATCCATGTTTTACAACAGCTATAGGCTGCATTCATATCTGGGCTACATGAGTCCGAATCACTATGAGGCTGAAATGGCTGAGATGAAAAAAGCCGGTTCCTACTCCTGGGAATCGGCTCTTGTTATTTATCCGGCTATTTTAAAATCCGAGTTCCTTGAGAATCTCGCCAAATTTAACATGTTGCTTTCCGATCAATTCTTCAAACTCTCCTCCGATCAGAAAGTAGGGTTCGATCATGCTGCTTTTGAGATAATTCTTGAATACAGGGTCCTGAATAGCTGTCAGGGATTTGGCGATAAGGTAATCCTTTACTTCATCGGGGACACCTATTTTAACAACCAGTCCTCTGAATTTCGGGACAACCACATCCCAGCCCTTCTCCTTCATCGTGGGGATATCCGGCAGCGAGTCCAG
>CAMYKE010000188.1 GCA_947258895.1 uncultured Pseudomonadales bacterium
CATGAGCGACAACACCCTGAACGCCGCCTTACGCAAGATGGATTTTAGCAAAGAGGAAATGATCGCCCACGGTTTCAGAGCCATGGCTCGCACCCTGCTGGATGAACAACTGGAATTTGATCACCACCTGATAGAACACCAACTGGCTCATGAAGTGAAAGACCCACTGGGCCGCGCCTATAACCGAACCAAACATTTACCCCAGCGCAAAAATATGATGCAGATTTGGGCAGATTATCTGGACGGTTTGAGGGCAGGTGCAGAAATTATACCCTTACGAAATAATCTATATATATTCCGAGAACCGGTCCATGTTGACGGCGACCCGCCCGACTCTCGCAACTCTCTCGTTATCAGATAAAAAATAGCCCGCATGAAAAATTGGCTAACATCTATGGCTTTAGTGAGCCCATCAAGTTCTATTCAAGGCAGGCCCCTCGTTTCGCTCACATCGATCAAAAGTTTTCTAACGGCGCTTTCATATTATCCACGCGCCTGTAAACCCAGCTGATTCTTCATACTCAAGTATTGAGTAAGCTTATGGAGTCTTGAAAAAATACCCTGGCTCCAGAAATAAAGCTTTGAAAAATACCTCAACAGCCGGTTTCGCCACATAGCCGCCGGTCGACAACTCGAAGGCTGACAGGGTACTAATCACCCTGAGCGGACCTTTGGGGCATATATTATAATGGCTTTCATTCTTCGCCTAGCTGACAAATCAAATCAATACATTTCGAGTCTTCACACCAATTTAAAGACCAGTAATCTAAACCTTTCATTCTTGATTTAGGTCACCTGGCTAACGCTCACGCGCATTAAGCTGGGCTGATAAAACGTTAAGGCTGAGAAAAAATCAAACATATGTTCTGTCGAATCACCGCTTCGGTCTTGCTTATTACCACCGCCTCTTTTTTGTAGGGTTGTATCGTCCCGCACATCAAATTCGACGTTGACGAATCCATTCCGTATAAAGGCTTGCGGCAGACCCATGACAGTATTGATCGGTATATAGAGCAACTGGTGAGCGCGGACCGCGCAGAGCCTGCTTAAAACAAACCGCAACGCCTTGAAGGGAATTGTCACGTTAACGAAAGCATCATGATAATGAGTAGGAACTCACAGCCATACTCACAGTAAGCACGAATTACAGGAGTCCCGCCATGACCGATCTTAAAGCCTATGCTGTCTGGGACGCCAGCGTCCGCTGGTTTCATTGGCTCAATCTGCTGTGCATGCTCGGGCTGATTGCCGTGGGTGTGGCCATCCTCAACGCCAAGGCGCTCGGCGTGACCGACGACGGCAAGATTCTGCTGAAAACCGTGCACGTCTGGATTGGTTATGTGTTCGCGGTGAATCTGCTGTGGCGTCTGGTCTGGGCCTTTATCGGTGGGCCACATGCGCGCTGGCGGGCGATTCTGCCCGGTGGGCGTGGGTACATGAATGAGGTACGCGGTTACATCGCCGATTTCAAGGTCGGTCGGCAGCGTCAGTATCTCGGGCACAATCCGCTCGGGCGAATTGCGGTTACCTGCCTGCTGCTTCTGCTGTTAGTACAGGCCGTCACCGGCCTGGTACTGGCGGGCACAGACCTGTTTTATCCGCCCCTCGGTTCGTGGATTGCTGGCTGGGTAGCCGCTTCGGGCCTTGATCCCACAACGCTGGTGCCCTATGCGAAGGAAATGTACGACGAGACCGCCTACGAGGCGATGCGCGCCTTCCGCAAACCCTTCATCACCGTTCATTACTACGGGTTCTTCGTGTTGCTCGCCTTCGCTGTGATTCATATCTTAGCTGTCGTCGTGACCGAGCTGCGCGAAGGCGGTAATCTGATATCCGCGATGTTTTCGGGCAAGAAGGTACTAAGCGAGCCCCCGTCGGATCGGACGAAAGCCGATTAGTGCGGAGCAATCCGGCGAGTTCCGCGAGGATCTCGAAGCAGACGACACCGCCTACCTCATTATCGGATTGGTTCAGGGACTTGCCGTCAGATGGTCAATCAGCGGGCGCAACTTCGACCTGACCAAGGAGGGGGTCCGCCTTCTGGAGCTGCAACTGCTCAGCTTCACTGAAGTTCGGAAGGCAGTTGGTCGGGAAGGAGCGGTTACGTCATGAAAAAAATGATTGTCAGATATCTCCTGCCGCTGCTGGGACTCGGGGTCGCGGGCGCGGCGGTAATTCTTTTCAGTTTTATACGCCCGCTGCCGGTGGAGGTTGTCCTGTCCGCCGAGAACATACCCGTGAGGGTCTTCGGCCTTGGCACGGTAGAGGCGCGCATCCTGTCGAAAATCGGATTCGAGGTCGGCGCGGCGTTGGTCGAGTTGAACATCGATCAAGGTGAACGGGTGAAACAAGGCGATGTCCTGGCCCGCATTCACAGCGCCGAACAAGAAGCTCGAACCGTTAAAGCGAAGGCGGGCGTCGTCAACGCGGAAGCCGCCGTAAGAAGGGCAGAGGCCGCCGCCGGCAAGGCGCGAGCAGTGCTCGCGCAAAAACACCAGATCAACGGGCGCAAACAGGCTCTCCTTAAAAAAGAAACAGTCTCCGTCGAGATGGCTGAGGAAGCACAAATGGAAGAAGACGTTGCCACTGCGGAATTGGCAGTGGCGATCAGCGATGTGGAGGTTGCTAAAGCCGCTCTGGACGACGCGAGGGCGCAGCACGAATATGAAAAAGTTCTTCTTGATCACCACATTCTCAGAGCGCCCTATGCGGCAATTGTCGTGCAGCGCCACAAGGAACTCGGCTCCGTCCTGACAGCCGGGGAACCCCTTTTTACGCTTGTGGCGCCGGAAACCGTCTGGACACTGGCATATGTCGATGAAGCGCGGGCGGGTGGCATTCAGTTTAATCAACCTGCGGAAGTACGGTTGCGATCCTTGCCGCAACAAATTCTTAAAGGCCATGTAAGCCGGATCGACATCGAAAGCGACCGGGTGAGTGAGGAGCGCCGCGTCTATGTGGCGTGCGACCAGTGTCCGGAAAGTTTCCATCTCGGCGAACAAGCCGAAGTCTTTATCACAACTGCCGTTCTGGACAAAGCGCTGCTGGTTCCGGAAACGGCGGTAGAGGACTTCGACGAAATACACGGCATGGTCTGGACCATCGAAGACGGCAAGTTACACCGTCGTCAGGTCACTTTCGGTCATCGAACGCTGGATTCCCGCCTTGAAATCATTGATGGACTACCCGATGGCGCGCATGTCGTGGCCGTTCCGCGTAAAGGGCTGAGAGAAGGCCGTGCGGCTAGAACGACCGGGGATGTTTCGCAATGAATCTGGCCTATCGCGATATCCGTCATAACCTCGGACGCTTCATGCTCACCTGTTTCGGTCTCAGTCTCTTGCTGGGCGTGGTTCTATCCATGATTGGCATCTATCGTGGATTGGTCGAGGATGCTCTTACCCTTGTCCGCTCACCAGTTGTAGACGTCTGGGTGGTCGAATCCGGTACACGCGGCCCTTTCGCCGAGGCGTCGCGTATTCCCGGGGACACACGGGAAGCGATTGCCCGGCTTCAGGGTGTAAGCGCGGCTGGCAGCGTGACTTACCAGTCGGCAGAAACACAGTATGCCGGGCAAAAACTCCGGCTCTATGTTGTTGGTTACGAACCCGGTCGCCCGGGGGGTCCTGACCGGATTGACGTTGGTCGCACGATTGCCCGGAGCCACTATGAAATGGTTGCCGACAGGCGTACCGGCCTGTCCCTTGGTAACCGTGTGAAACTGGGTCGGCATACCTTTACGGTCATCGGCCTTACAGACGGGCAGGTTTCATCTGGCGGCGACCCTGTCATTTACATCACGCTGCTGGATTCCCAGAAGCTTCAGTTCGAACTGGCCCCACCTGCCGCGCGCCGTGAAATTGCTCGCGGGGCGGGCGCTGGTAACACCGACACGGTTAATGCCGTTATTGCCCGCGTTTCGCCGAATGTTTCGGCCGAAAGTGTGGCGGAAGCCGCGCGACGCTGGAAACACCTAGCGGCAGTGACACAGGCCGGACAGGAAACGATCCTTACGCGCTCAGTTGTGGAGCGTGCGCGCAAACAAATCGGCCTGTTCACTGCTTTGCTGTTGATAGTCTCGGCTGTGGTCATCGCCCTGATCCTGTACACGATGACAATGGACAAGCTGCGGGAAATCGCCACGCTCAAACTTATTGGCGCACCCGATCGCACAATCATCGGTCTGATCCTGCAACAGGCTCTGGCCATGGGGGTGATCGGCTTCGGCTTCGGAGCCTTGCTGATCACCACTATAGAGGACTATTTTCCGCGCCGCGTTGTTCTCCAGCCGGAAGACGGGCTCGCGCTCGCAGCGGCTGTGATCCTTGTTTGTATCCTCTCAAGCGCTCGGCAAACGGGCGATCCCGGCGCTCCGGGACC
>CAMYKE010000189.1 GCA_947258895.1 uncultured Pseudomonadales bacterium
AAAAATGCCTTACAGCGTGCAAGATCCGGCGAGAAACCAAATAGGCAATTCGCACTGTACTGACAAGGTTTCTGAGCAGTGGATCGCGCCGAATCGGTGAGATATGGCGGCTAGTCACTCTTGTGCAGGCGCCTCGGCCGTCGGGGGCGGGGTATTGCGCAATACCGAATGCAATACGGTGTCGTGCTCGAAATAGACAGTGTAATCGGCATAGAACCAGCTCGCGATTGGGGGCTCGCCGATGGGGCCGTCAACGCGTTGCGGGGCGCCGAAAACGCGCTCTACATCCGCTTTCTTCATGCCGCTGGTGGGACGCACCACGGCCTGTAATTCGGGGCTCTGCTTCGACACGCTAATCTGTATGACCTCCGCATTCGCAGTGCCGATGCCAGCAAGCAGGAAGGTACTAATAATTGCGATAAGTCTCATGTAAATCTCCTTGATGTAACGCAAACCGCGCCGGGGATGGGTGAGTTAGTTCTGGGCCAGGCTCGCTTCGCGGCGCGCTTTTGCCTGATAATGTAACACGTGTCTTGCGATCAACTGACGATTATTGTCGCTGATATTCTCAAATTCGATGTTGAGCAGGTAATCACCCTTGATGTGCTCGTTGCAATTCACTACCCGACCATACAACAGCAGGCCCGCATACGACGGCAGTAAGGTGAGTTTGATAGCGAGGTGAGATCCCAACGGAATAGCTTCCTGGTGGTTGAAAGAAAGGCCGCCTTCGCCGAGTGTGGCTTCTTGCGGTCGCACTTCATCGAGATCTTCGCTACTGCCGGCGATCACGCTCGCCAGCAGTTCGAGTTTGTGATTTACCGCGTTGAAGTAGGTCGCGACATTGCGATCCTTCTCGGTGATTGCATGCAGTATCCCGGAACTTTCCGAGTCAATATGGTGGAGCTCGTTAAGCAGGTGAAATTCGGGTGCTACGCTAATGGGGAAGTTCACCTCGTCCCCCACCAGGGCTGAGTCGATAATTTTAAACTCGAGCAGCACGCGATCGGTGATTCGATAGTAATCTCTTTTGTCCTGCATCTCCTGCGACATTATTTCCACGGCCTGTAAGGGTTAATGAACTATCGGATATGGCTTGCCGGGCGGCATAATTATGCCCGCAACCAAAATAATTATAACAGTTAATTTGATTCTTTCCGCTCTATGGCAGAACCTGTGAATGTGCTTTAATGCGCGCATGTTCAAACCCCTGCCCATTTGCATCGGATTGCGTTACACCCGCGCCAGGCGCAAGAACCATTTCATTTCCTTTATATCGTTGATTTCAATGCTGGGCATGATCCTGGGAGTGGCGGTGCTTATCCTGGTGCTGTCTGTGATGAACGGTTTTGATCGCGAGTTGCGCGAGCGCATCCTGGGGATGATTCCACATGCAACGATCAGTGCGCAGGGCGAAATGGAGGACTGGCGGGAGGTCATGGCGCACGCCGAGCAGGACCCCGAGGTGCTGGCGGCCGCACCATTCATTCAGGGCGAAGTCATGCTGACCCACGCTGGCAACGTGCAGGGTGCCCTGATTAACGGTATTGAGCCTGCTGCGGAACAACGGGTATCCATTATTGCGGAGCACATGGTGCAGGGGCGACTGGAGGAACTGCAACCAGGCGAGTTCGGGATTATTTTGGGCGACCTGTTGGCGCGCAGTATCGCCGCGCGGCCGGGGGATAAAATTACGGTGGTGCTGCCACAGGCGAGCGCTTCGCCGGCGGGCGTGTTACCGCGCCTGAAACGCTTTACGGTCACCGGTATCTTCAAGGTCGGCGCACAACTGGATGGTTCGCTGGCGATTATGCACCTGGCGGATAGCGCCAAGCTCTATCGACTTGGCGATAATATTCACGGCGTGCGTCTTAAAGTGGCCAACCTGTTCAATGCGTCGGAGGTGGCATGGCGCATTGCCAGTGCCCTGCCGGGAGGTTATTGGGCCAGCGACTGGACACGAACCCAGGGCAACCTGTTTCAGGCAATCAAGCTGGAAAAGACCATGATCGGGCTGTTGCTGCTGATGATCGTCGCGGTGGCAGCGTTCAATATTATTTCGACCCTGGTCATGGTGGTAACAGACAAGCAGGCAGATATCGCTATTTTGCGTACCATGGGGGCCAGCCAACGGACGATCATGGCGACCTTCATGGTGCAGGGTGCAGTAATCGGCGTCGTGGGAACCCTTATTGGAACCATCCTGGGCATTGTCCTGGCGCTCAGCGTCAGCGATGTCATTGCCTGGTTCGAAACGGCGCTGGGCGTCCAGATCCTCAGCGCCGATGTGTACTTTATCAGTTATATCCCGTCCCAGTTGCGGGCCCTCGATGTCGCCGTCATCAGCATGTCGGCATTACTGATCAGTTTCCTGGCGACCATTTATCCCTCCTTGCGCGCGGCAAAGATCCAGCCGGCGGACGCCTTGCGCTATGAATGAAGGCCGGGTGTTGGTGTGCAGCGGGCTGCGCAAGACGTACCAGGAAGGGCCGCTACCGGTTGAAGTCCTGAGTGGAGTGGAGTTACAGGTCGCGCGCGGCGAGCGGATTGCGATTCTCGGGGCTTCGGGCTCGGGTAAATCCACCTTGCTGGACCTCCTCGGAGGCCTGGATACGCCGGACTCCGGCTCCGTCACGGTGGCTGGACAGGATCTCGCGAAGGTATCAGAAAAATTGCGCGGCAGCATCCGCAACCACAAGCTGGGCTTTGTGTACCAGTTCCATCACCTGCTGCCCGAATTCACGGCGTTGGAGAACGTGGCTATGCCATTGCTGATTCGGGGCATGGACGTGGCCTCCAGCGACGCACGCGCAGGCGATTATCTGGCCCGGGTGGGACTGGCTCAGCGGTTGTCTCACAAACCGGCCCAACTGTCCGGTGGCGAGCGCCAGCGGGTGGCCATTGCGCGGGCGCTTGTTACCCAGCCCGATTGCGTGCTGCTTGACGAGCCGACCGGTAACCTCGATCGCCATGCCGCCGAGGATGTGCATGACCTGATGCTGGAACTCAGCCAGGCGCTCAATACCAGTTTCATCGTGGTCACCCATGACCTGCAACTGGCCGGCCGTATGGATCGCATGTTCGAACTCGAGGAAGGGGTGTTGCGGGTTCGCACAATGCCCGCTTGAGACGCGGGGGCACGTCGGCTAGGACCCGAGGGTCTTGCTCTCTTTGCGAAGTTTACGCCGCAACCTTCGCTGTCGCCAGTTTTCCGTCACCTGCCAGCGCCAGAACAGGTGGATCACCGCATAGCAGATATAGCCCGCTGCCAGGCCGCAGATAAGCGACCCTGTTAAAAGTGGCAAGCCGATACTATTGAAATTCGCGAGCAACCAGCTGCCGATGCTTTCATTCGCCGGGATATTCACCCGATGTACGTCAGCAAACAGTAGCCCGCCAACCCGGTAATTGAGGTAGAATATCGGTGCCATCGTAAGCGGATTGGAAATGAATACCAGCGCTACTGCCAGCGCCAGATTGCGTTTGAATGCGACGGCAAGAAACGCGGCCAGCAACATCTGAAACGGAATCGGCTGGAAAGCGCAGAATACGCCAATAAAAAAGGCCCCGGCGACCGAGTGCTTGTTCAGATGCCAGAGATCGGAGTCGTGCACCGATTGGCCGAGCAACCCGAGCAGGCGGTTTTCCTTGATCCGGGCCGGATCGGGTAGCAGGCGCTTAAAAAATTTTCGTGGCATGACGAATCAGCTCCAATTCTGGCGGGAGCTGGGTGTTAGTGCAACAGGAGAAGGATCTCTTGCTAATGAAATGGATTTTGGCATGCGCCTGCGGCATTGCCCTGGTCTCATGGTTTCCCGCCTTGCCTCCGCCGATTATGGGCAGCCCATTAATACTGGTTTTTTGGCTGTCGCTCAAGTATCCACGGCTTAAATATTTCACTGCGTTCTCCGTTGGCGTGAGTTGGGGGGTGGGATATGGCTGGCTGGGACTGCAGGCGACGCTGCCGTTTGCGCTGGAAGGCGAGGAGCTTCGGGTGGTGGGCCAGGTTTCCGGCATACCTGCGCAGGCGGAGCTCTACCAGCATTTTACCCTTGACGTACGAAATGCCTGGCGGGCGAATGATGCTGCACCCGTCGCGGGCCTTAACCGGGTTCGCATAAACTGGTATGCACGCGATCAGCCGGTGAAGCCCGGCGAGATATGGCAGTTCAAGGTCAAATTGAAGCGCCCCCATGGCCTCGCTAACCCTGGCACGTTCAATTACGAAACCTGGTTGTTTCGGCACGGCATCAGCGCAACGGGTTACGTGCGCAAGGATCCCGATAACCGGCGGCTGGCAGCACCGCTGCTCGGGCGCTGGATCGATCGCTTCCGTTTCAGTGTGTTTGCGCAATTGGATGCGCTGCTTCAGGATTCTC
>CAMYKE010000190.1 GCA_947258895.1 uncultured Pseudomonadales bacterium
TCGCTGTTGGGGTCCCACCAGCGATTGGCAATTGCCTCGAATTTGGCAATTTCCGCGGCGTCTACATTGGCAATACCCGCTGCTGGCTCCGGGTTCCCCGGTGAGTCACTCATTTCAGAATTTCAATACCTGTTGGTTTTCGGCGGCGCTGATCCTGACTCGCCAGCCCTCGACTTTTTGCGCCAGCTCGTTGCGATCGACGGTAAGCAATTTGCGATCCTCTACCAGCATCCGTCCGTTTACCCAGACGTGCGATACCCGATCGCCGGCTCCAGTGTAGACAAGATGCGATGCCGGGTCGTACACTGGCTGGAGGCCCAGGTCGCCGAGATCGACGGCAACGACGTCGGCGGCTTTGCCAACTTCCAGGCTACCGGTCAATGCCTCGATTCCCATTGCCCGTGCACCATTGAGAGTGGCCATGCGCAGGGCTTCGTGTGCGGTCAGTGCGGTGGGATCCTGCGTCACGCCCTTGGCGAGGAGCGCGGCAGTTTTTAGCTCGCCCAGCATATCCAGATCGTTGTTGCTGGCCGCGCTGTCCGTGCCGAGTGCGACATTGATGCCTGCATCGCTATATTGCGTTACCGGGCAGAAGCCGCTTGCCAGTTTGAGATTCGACTCGGGGCAGTGGATAACATGGCAGCCGGTTTGCTGCAACAATTCAATTTCCTCCGGGGTGACCTGGGTCATATGAACACACTGGATACGCGGTGACAACAGGTCCAGATCATCGAGGCGTTGTAGCGGCCGGCGTCCATGGTCACGCATCGATTCGTTGATCTCCCGGGTAGTTTCATGCAGGTGCATCTGGATCATGCAATCGAGTTCCTCCGCCAGCATCCGAGTCCGCTGCAATGAGGCGTTGGATACCGTGTATGGTGCGTGCGGCCCGATCCCGATGCGAATCAGGTCGTGGCTGCGGAAATCGTCATACACCCGCAGGCCCTTGTTAAAGTATTCGTCCGCGTCGCCGGCCCACCCACTCGGGAATTCCAGTATCGGAAAGAAGATATGCGCCCGGATCTTGTGACGGTGGGCGGCCCTGGCCACGCTATTGGGGTAAAAGTACATGTCGGAAAAACAGGTGGTGCCGCCGAGCAGCATCTCGGCGATCGCCAGCTCGGTGCCGGTGGTAACGAAATCGTCGCTTACCCAACGTTGCTCCGCCGGCCAGATATGGTTATTCAGCCAGGTTGCCAGGTCCAGGTCGTCCGCGAGCCCCCGGAACAGGGTCATCGCCGCGTGACCATGACAATTGATCAAACCGGGGATCAGGACGTGATGGTCCAGTTTCTCATGGTGGCGGCTTCTGTAGCGCGCTTCAGCCGCCGGACTCGCAAGCAGGTCCATGATGCGACCGTTCCGGACCACCAGGGCGTGGTTGGCCAGCACCGCTGCCCTGGGCTGGACGGGTATGATCCAGCGGGCATGGATTATACAATCAACCAGTGTCCTATGTGGTGCCGTCATAAAGTGTGAAATACTGCCTGTTCCCTGCCAATCAAGGCGCGATTGTTTCATTTCCCACACCGTGATTGCAAATTCTTTTGCGGGGGGCAAAATGTCCGGTTTTAGGCGCAACAATTGTGCTATCCGGGCCGCTAATATGCTAAAATCGCGTGTTTTTTTTAACCGGCAAACCGCGTCGGGAAGTTGGGCTGCGTTTCTGCGGCAGGGTGATGGGGCGAAATGCTCTCGAGAGACCGTATCTATGAGTGAGAAAAGGGCATTACATGGGTGAGTTAGCTAAAGAAATTCTACCCGTAAATATCGAAAATGAGCTGAAGCAATCGTACCTGGATTACGCCATGAGCGTGATCGTGGGGCGCGCGCTTCCCGATGTCCGCGACGGCTTCAAGCCCGTGCACCGTCGTATCCTGTTCGCCATGAGTGTGCTTGGGAACGATTGGAACAAGCCCTACAAGAAATCCGCCCGGGTGGTCGGGGATGTGATCGGTAAATATCACCCCCATGGCGATACCGCGGTGTATGACACGATCGTGCGAATGGCCCAGCCGTTTTCGATGCGGTATATGCTGGTCGATGGCCAGGGTAACTTTGGCTCCGTCGATGGCGATTCCGCGGCTGCGATGCGCTATACCGAAATTCGCATGGCGAAGATTTCCCACGAAATCCTGGCCGATCTCGAAAAGGAAACGGTCGACTACGTTCCTAACTACGATGGCACCGAACTGATCCCCGAGGTCATGCCAACGCGGATTCCCAACTTGCTGGTAAACGGGTCCTCCGGGATCGCGGTCGGCATGGCGACCAATATCCCGCCGCATAATCTCACCGAGGTCGTCAATGGTTGCCTCGCGGTCATGGCCAATCCCGACATCGAGCTGATCGAGTTGATGGAGTATATTCCGGGGCCGGACTTTCCCACCGCCGCCTATATCAATGGCCGCGCCGGTATCGTGGAAGCCTACAAAACCGGTCGCGGTCGCATTTACCTGCGGGCCCGGCACGAAATTGAGACGGACGAGAAGAACGGCAAGCAAACCATTATCGTCACCGAGCTCCCCTACCAGGTAAACAAGGCGCGGCTGATCGAGAAGATTGCCGAGCTGGTCAAGGAAAAGCAGCTGCAGGGGATCACCGAGCTGCGCGATGAGTCTGATAAAGATGGCATGCGCATTGTCATCGAGTTGCGGCGCGGTGAAGTGGCCGAGGTCATCCTCAACAACCTGTATGCGCAGACCCAGCTGGAGACGCTGAACCTCAAGGAGATGCTGGATGCTTTCGTCCGGCACCGTCGCGAGGTGGTCACCCGCCGCACGATCTATGACCTGCGTAAGGCTCGGGAACGCGGCCACATCCTGGAAGGCCAGGCGGTGGCGCTGTCCAATATCGATCCGGTGATTGCGCTGATCAAGGCCTCGCCTTCGTCCGCCGAAGCCAAGGAAAAACTGATAGCACAGGCCTGGGAGCCGGGCGCCGTGCTGGAAATGCTGGACCGCGCCGGCGCGGACGTCTGTCGTCCGGAAGACCTCGATCCAATCTATGGCTACCGGGAAGGCCGTTATTACCTGTCTCCCGAGCAGGCCCAGGCAATCCTTGACCTGCGGCTGCATCGCCTGACCGGGCTGGAACAGGAAAAACTGGTCAACGAATACAAGGAACTGATCGACAGGATCACCGATCTGCTGGAAGTATTGAATAGCCGCGAGCGCCTGATGCAGGTGATTCGCGAGGAACTGGAAGCGGTCAAGGAGCAATACGGGGACGAGCGGCGCTCGGAAATCATCCAGAGCAAGCGCGACCTGACCATGGAAGACCTGATTACCGAGGAAGACATGGTGGTGACGGTATCCCACGGAGGTTATGCCAAGACCCAGCCGATCGATACTTACCAGGCACAGCGTCGCGGGGGCCGCGGTAAATCGGCAAGTTCGGTGAAGGATGAAGACTTTATCGAACATATCCTGGTCGCCAATACCCATGACACCATTCTATGTTTTTCCGATCGCGGCAAGGTCTACTGGCTGAAGGTATACCAGATTCCCGTGGCGAGTCGCATGGCCAAGGGGCGGCCGATGATCAACTTGCTGCCGCTGGAGGCGGGGGAGCGGATCACGACATTTTTGCAGGTGGCGGAATATCGTGATGATCGTTACGTGTTCATGGCAACCGCTGATGGCACCGTGAAGAAGACGTCGTTGATGAATTTCTCCAGACCGCGCTCCTCCGGGTTGATTGCGCTGGACCTGAACGAAGATGATACGTTGATGGGTGCGGCAATTACCGATGGCAGCCAGCATATTATGCTGGTAAGCAATGCGGGCAAGGCGGTGCGTTTCAGGGAAGATGATGTTCGCCCGATGGGGCGCACCGCACGCGGGGTCAGGGGTATTCGTCTGTACAAGTCAGAACGGGTGATATCGTTGATTATTCCCAAGCAGGGCGGCCGGGTACTGTCGGTCAGCGCCAATGGCTATGGCAAGCGTACCGAGCTGGACGAATTTCCGATCCATAATCGTGGCGGCCAGGGCGTGATCGCCATGCAGACCAGCAAGCGCAACGGCGAACTGGTGGGTGCGGTGCAGGTGTTTGACGGCGATGAGATCATGCTGATTAGCAATAAAGGTACCCTGGTGCGTACCCATACCGATCAGATCTCGATTGTTAGCCGTAACACCCAGGGCGTGACCCTGATCAAGGTTGGCGAGGACGAAAAGCTGGTGGGAGTGGAACGTATCGAGGAAACCGAGGCAGATGTCGGGCCGGTAGCGCCGGGTATGGATGGCGCTCAAGCTGCGTCCGAGCCTGGTCTGGCCGCCGAACCGCCGCAGGATAAGGATGCGCCTGCAAGCGATGCAGCGGACGAGAGCGATGACCAGTAAGGTGACCAATCAGGACGGGCTGGACGAGTATCGTCAGCAAATTGACGCTATCGATGCGGACATTCTGCAGTTGCTGAACCGGCGCGCCGAGCTGGCCCTGCAGATCGGCGCGATCAAGACCCGCGATACAACCGAAACAGAACCGCTATTCTATCGCCCGGAGCGCGAGGCGGATATTCTGCGCAAGAAAATGGCGTGCAACAACGGACCCATTGCCGACGAGGAAATTGCCCGCATTTTCAGGGAAATCATGTCGGTTTGCCTGGCCCTGGAAAAACCGATGGAGATCGCGTTCCTGGGGCCGGCAGGCACCTATACTCAGGCGGCGGCATTAAAACATTTCGGGCATTCGGTCAATATCGCGCCGCTGCCTTCCATCGATGAAGTCTTTCGCGAAGTTGAAGCGGGTACGGCCAGTTATGGCGTCGTGCCGGTGGAGAACTCGACCGAGGGAATGGTCAATTCGACGCTGGATAGCTTCATGGATTCGCCGCTGCAGATTTGTGGCGAAGTGGAATTACGCATCCATCACCACCTGCTGGTCAAAGCGCCCATTGCGCAGGACAAGATTGTTACTATTTATTCCCACGAACAATCGCTGGCCCAGTGCCGGCAGTGGCTCAATATGCATCTGCCCAATGCGGAGCGGGTCGGCGTCAGCAGCAATGCCGAAGCCGCGCGCCGGATAGCAGAGGCTGAATCCGGTGCCTGCATTGCCGCGATTGCGGGAGATTTGGCCGCAGAATTGTACGGCCTGCAGAAGCTGGCGGAGAAAATCGAGGATCGGCCCGATAATACCACACGTTTCCTGATTATCGGCCGTGAGCAAATACCGGGCAGTGGCCAGGACAAGACCTCTATTATCGTTTCCTCGCGCAATAAGCCGGGTGCGTTGTACCACCTGTTGGAGCCGTTCCAGCGCAATGACATCAGTTTGACCCGTATCGAAACGCGCCCATCACGTAGCGGAGCGTGGGGCTATGTTTTCTTCATGGATTTCGAGGGTCACCGCGAAGACGAGAAAGTGAAGTCTGTGCTTGCCGAACTGGATGCGGAAGCCGTCGAAATGAAAATACTCGGATCATACCCGGTCGCAGTCATTTAGCTCTACCGGGTGGTATCACGTGATAGTGTATGAACTCAAAACCTGAACAGGATCTGCTGGAAAGCTTGCGGGTAGCCGTCATCGGAGTCGGCCTTATTGGCGGCTCGCTGGCAACGGGACTGCGGCAGTCGGGTCGCGTGGTCAGGGTGACAGGCTACGCGCGGCGGCGGGCTGTCGCAGAGCAGGCGCTGCGACTGGGTGTGGTTGACGAGTGCAGTACCGATTTGGCGGAGGTGGTTGGGCATGCCGATCTGGTCGTTATTGCCACCCCGGTCCTGAGTACTCGCGCGATTCTTGAGCAAATCAAACCGGCGCTCCCGCCGCACGCCATCGTAACCGACGTTGGCAGTGCCAAGGGTATCATTGTCGAGGCATGCGAGCAGGTGTTTGGCGCCGTCCCGGCCGGTTTCGTCCCGGGACACCCCATAGCAGGGTCCGAGCGCAGTGGCGTCGCCGCCGCGGATGCAAGCCTGTTTGCCCGGCACAAGGTGATCCTGACTCCGCTGCCGGCTACCGACGCCGCTGCGATTGCGGCGGTCACCCAGATGTGGCAGGCGGTCGGTGCCGAAGTGCTGGAGATGGATGTTGCGCAACACGACGCGGTACTGGCGTCCACCAGCCACCTGCCACACTTGCTGGCTTATGCACTGGTGGATACGCTGGCGCACCAGCACGCCAACCGGGATATTTTTCGCTATGCCGCCGGAGGGTTTCGAGACTTTACCCGAATCGCCTCCAGCGACCCAACCATGTGGCACGACATCATGCTGGCCAATCGTGACGCGGTGCTGGCCAGCCTGGACCAGTTCCAGCTCGGCCTGGAGCGCCTGCGCGTGGCCCTCACGGCAAGGGACTCGCAACAATTGCTGAGTGTATTTAGCCGGGCTAAAGCAGCCCGGGATCATTTTACAAAACTGCTGGATCGTAGTTCCTATATGAATACAGAACAAACCGGTGAACTAACCTTTACCGCACAGGGCGGTGGCCCGCTGGCTGGCAGCCTCCGGGTGCCGGGGGATAAATCCATATCGCACCGCTCGATCATGCTGGGTGCGATCGCCGAAGGTGTTACCGAAATTGACGGCTTCCTGGAGGGCGAAGACAGCCTGGCAACGCTGCAGGCGTTCCGCGACATGGGGGTGGTGATTGAGGGCCCCGAGGAGGGGCGGGTAGAGGTGCAAGGGGTCGGCTTGCATGGGCTGCAGGCGCCGCTGGACAGTTTGTATTTGGGTAATTCCGGAACTTCGATGCGGCTATTGGCCGGACTGCTCGCGGCGCAACCATTCGCAGTAGAGCTTACGGGCGATGCTTCGCTCTCCGGGCGCCCCATGGAACGGGTAGCCAAACCGTTGCGCCTGATGGGGGCACAGGTTGAATCCCGGGATGGCAAGCCGCCGCTCACGCTGGCGGGTGGCGCCGCGCTAACCGGCATTGAGTACGAGTTGCCGGTGGCCAGCGCCCAGATTAAATCCAGTGTGCTACTTGCCGGCTTGTATGCGCAAGGCGAGACCTGCGTTATCGAACCTGCGCCGACCCGCGATCATACCGAGCGAATGCTGCGG
>CAMYKE010000191.1 GCA_947258895.1 uncultured Pseudomonadales bacterium
ATGTGATATGCCAGTTTGCGGGTGCAACCCATTTGCCGGGTAGCGGCGCCGTGACGTTGCGGGCAAGCGCCTGCAGTTTCCCCAGTTCATCGCTAGAATTCGCGGGAATCGCCAGACCGATGAAAACCCGCAGCGGCGTTTGGTCAGGCAATTTATCGCTCCCGTTGGGAATCTGCCGTCTTTAAATCGGCGTAATTCAGGCTGATCACGGACCATCCAGGCAGTGGTTCAACGGGAGTTTCCTTGGTGTTGACATGTAACCGCTTCGATTTATCTATGGCGAACAGGCAATACAGCTTCGGATTTGACTTGAGAAGGTCATCGAAATTGAAGCTCTCGGTCAGGGAAGTGGTGCTGATTTTTGCTCCCCTGTTGAGTAGCCGGGTGAACTTGCTATAGGTCAAATCCTGGTTAAACAGGGTGCGCCCTTTGTGCCTGGACGCGATCACATGTTTATCGGACGCATTCTTTTCCGATACTGCGGCAATGGTAAAGACATTCTTTTCACCAAACTCAAGCCGGTAGCGCATGCTCGATAGGGCATTCAAATCCCGCTGCGGCGATACCGCTAATAATCTACCGATGCCAACCAGGTCCAGATGCGTATCTGCATACTCCGACACCGGGTTGCCATAAAACGTGTTGAGGCCCGCCATGCGTGCGGTACGGATGTTGTCCCAGCTGGTATCCGTGAGCAGCACCCGGTAATTGAGATCGGTAAGAATGCCAGCCAATTTGCGCGCCACGGCATTGGCGCCGATCATCAGGAAGCCGCGCGGCAACGGCTCTGCTACGTCGAGTGCCAGGGCGAGCAACCGTGAGGTAGCGCTCTGTAATACGACGGTGCCGATAATAATGATAAAAGTCAATGGCACCAGCATTTGCGCGTCCGCGATCCCTGAATCCTCGGCACGCAGCGCAAAGAACGCGGAGATCGCCGCGGCGACAATACCGCGTGGGCCGATCCAGGCCACCAGGGCTCGCTCACGCCACTTCAGGTCCGAGCCATAAGTGCACAGTAACACCGCGAGCGGTCGCGCGACGAACTGGATAATCGCGAGCAACACCAGGGCAGGCCAACCGAGCATCAGAAGCTCGTCCAGTTCGATCCGCGCGGCAAGCAGGATAAAGAGCGCGGATATCAGCAGAATGGACAGGTTTTCCTTAAACGACAGTATGTCCGCCACGTTGACATCGCGCATGTTCGCCAACCAGATGCCCATCAGGGTGACGGCCAGCAGACCCGACTCGTGCTGGAGTTCGTTACTCAGGGCAAAAGTGCCAAGAACCAGCGAAATGGTGCCCAGGTTGTGCAGGTAGACCGGGAGCCAGCTGTGGCGCAGCAAGAGTCCCAAAAAATAGCCGGCCAGGCATCCCAGCGACCCGCCGATTACCAGCGTATTCAGGAATATGACCAGGGTGTGGATGAGCCCGCCGCCGTTGGCAAGCGACACGATTGACTCGTAAACCAATACCGCCAGCAGCGCGCCGATCGGATCGATGACGATACCTTCCCAGCGCAGAATGCTGGCGATGCGGCTATTGGGGCGCACGCTGCGCAGCATCGGGATAATGACCGTCGGGCCCGTTACCACCACCAATGCGCCGAATAACAGGCTCAGTGGCAAACTAAAATCAAGCAATACGTGGCAGGCGAAGGACATCACGCCCCAGGTAACCAGCATCCCCAGGCTGACGAGCCGGCGCACTACTTTGGCCAGCCCCCTGATTTCTTCAAACTTGAGGGTCAGGCTGCCCTCGAACAGGATGATCGCAACGCTCAGCGATACCACCGGAAAAAACAGCTCACCGAGCAAGTCGTCCGGCTTGACCCAGCCCAGCCCGGGGCCCACCGCTATACCACTTAGCAGCAAAAACAGGATTGCGGGCAGTTTCACCCACCATGCCAGCCACTGGCAAAACAGGCTTAGCAGGCCAATGACTGCGATAATCGGGATCGCGGATTCCAGCATTCAATACGTTCCAGGGCAAAGGGCAGAGAGTCTGGACAGCATAAGAGCTGAGCCCTGACGGGTAAAGGGCAGGCCGGCGAAAAGGAGGAATAAAACAGCGGCCACACCACGCTGGTAATTTTCGAGCCCGATCCTGCAGAATTCTGACAGCAGCCAAGGATTGCTTTACAATTCGCTGCGCATATCGGGCTCGACAACAATGAATATCGAAAAAATTCGTACAATAACCTTGCTGGGCGGTCCTCTTTTCAGCCTGCTATTGGCTGTCTGGATGGTCTCCGGAGGCTGGTCGTGGCATGCCGCTGCTGCTGCTGCAGTAACTGCACTGTGTGGCATCTGGTGGGTATTTGAACCCATACCGATTCCCGCCACTTCGTTGATTCCGCTCGCCGTTTTTCCCCTGCTGGGTGTGCTCACGCCCGAACAGATCGCCAATTCCTATGGCAATGGCCTGATCCTGTTGTTGCTCGGCGGCCTGATACTCTCTACTGCCATGGCCAAGAACGGCGCACATCGGCGCATCGCCCTGGGCATGGTACACCTGTTCGGCGCAGAAAATAATCGCCATATCGTGTGGGGCTTTATGCTGGCCTCCGCCGTGTTAAGCATGTGGATTTCCAATACGGCGACGACCCTGATGCTGCTGCCAGTCGCACTGGCGGTAATGGAGAGCGCCCGCGATAAGCAGCTGACCATTCCCCTGTTGCTCGGTATTTGCTATGCCGCCAGCGTGGGGGGTATCGGTACGCCGATAGGTACTCCGCCGAACCTGATTTTCATGGAAATTTATCGGCAAAACACCGACATCGAGCTGACCTTCCTGCAATGGATGACCTGGGGCTTGCCAGTGGTAATGTGCTTCCTCCCGATAGTCGCCTGGTGGCTCACCCGGACCCTTCGCGGTCAGCAGCAAATCGATATCCCGGCAATGGGTGAATGGCAGGCGGCGGAAAAACGGGTGCTGTTGGTATTCGGCCTGACGGCGCTCGCCTGGATTACTCGTAAGGAGCCATTTGGTGGCTGGAGCGAGTGGCTTGATACACCGCTGGCTAATGATGCCTCGGTTGCGCTGCTGGCCGTCGTTATTCTGTTTATGATTCCTGATGGCAAGGGGTGCAGGCTGCTGGACTGGAACAGTGCCAATAAAATTCCCTGGGGTGTATTGCTGCTGTTCGGGGGAGGCCTGGCGATCGCCATGGCCTTCAAGAATACCGGCCTGAGTGAGGCAATGGCCCGCCAATTAGGAGTGCTGGCCACATTGCCGGTTATTTTTCTGCTCCTGAGCATCTGTCTGGTAGTGACCTTCATGACGGAGATGACCAGCAATACGGCTACCACTACCCTGTTGATGCCGATTCTGGCGGCCGCGGGTATTGCAGCCGGGGTTGACCCGGCGCTGCTTATGGTGCCGGCAGCGATGAGCGCGAGTTGTGCCTTCATGTTGCCAGTGGCAACCGCGCCCAACGCCGTCATATTCAGCAGCGGCGAGGTCCCGATTCGCGAAATGGCCAGTCGTGGCCTGGTGCTCAACTTGCTGGGGGCGTTGGTGATTTCAACCCTTTGTTACCTGACATTCGGTTAGTAAGCAATGGGTTGCCCCAAACCTTCTGCGGCAGCCGTGGTCACAAAATAATCACCCGCAACCATGAGGTTGAATATGGCGCAGTGGCGTAATGGGCAGGTCGTCGAGAATCGGCGCTGGAATGAGCGCCTGTGCTCGCTCAGGATTGCAGTGGAGTTACCGGAATTCGAAGCCGGCCAGTTTGTGCGACTGGCATTGCGGGCCGGGGAAGATATTATTGCCCGGCCCTATTCACTGGTTAATGCGCCCGCCGACCCGGTCGCGGAGTTCTATTTTAATTTGGTCCCGGAAGGTCCGTTGTCGCCGCGTCTATACCACTTGCAGGCGGGCGACGAAGTGCTGGTATCCGACCTGGCCGCCGGCTTCCTGGTATTGTCGGAGGTGCCCCCTGCCCGCAACCTGTGGATGCTCGCCACGGGTACTGCCATCGGCCCGTTCCTGTCTATCTTACGGACGGCGACCCCCTGGGAGCGTTTCGAGAAAATATTCCTGGTGCACGGTGTGCGGGCAGCAGATGAATTGACGTACCGCACGCTGACGGACCGCCTTGCACAGCAGTTTGCGCAGCAATTTATGCGTATCGATTCGGTAACCCGCCAGGTTCACGGCGACGTGCTTCCCGGGCGCATCAACGACGCGATCCTGGACGGCAGCCTTGAGGCGCGGGCGGGGATGCCGATATCTCCCGCCGATAGCCACGTAATGATATGCGGCAACCCGGGCATGGTGGCCGGCTGTCAGGCCGTGCTGGCGGAACGAGGATTGAACAAGCATCGCCGCCTGCAGCCGGGGCGCGTAACACTTGAAATCTATAAATGACCG
>CAMYKE010000192.1:0-3088 GCA_947258895.1 uncultured Pseudomonadales bacterium
AAAGCTCGGCAAGATCGTCTGCCCGATCTAGGACTCCGTCCACTTGCAAGCGGCACCTGCGGTAACACTGCGACTCAGGATAATACATCCCTTAGGGCGGGTTTCAGCTGCGCGTAGTGGAAGTTGAATCCTTCTGCCAGCGCATGGCTCGGTATCGCTTTTTGCCCGCCCAACAACAGTTGCGCCATCTCTCCAAACAGGCCTTTCAGCACGAACGCGGGTACCGGCAGGCGCGCCGGGCGATGCAAAGCGGCAGCCAGTGACTCGGTGAATTCCGCATTGGTGACCGGTACCGGCGCCGTCGCGTTGTAGTCGCCCTGCGCCTCCGGCATCTCGATCAGCCACGCGATCAGGCGCACCATATCCTCCATGTGGATCCACGGCATCCACTGCTCGCCGCTACCTAGCCGGCCACCGAGACCAAGTTTAAAAGGCGGCAACATTTGCTGCAGAAACCCGCCTCCTGCGCCGAGCACCAATCCGGTTCGCACAATGCACAGCCGGGTCCCGAAGCGGCGAACCGGCTCCGCCGCCTGCTCCCAGCGGCGACACAGCTCGTGGCTGAACTCATCGCGCGGAGCGGTTTCCTCCGTCACTTCCGTATCCCCCTGGTCTCCGTAAAACCCCACTGCGGAGCCGCTCACAAAACACGCGGGTTTGGTATCCAGGCGCTCGACGAGTTGTTCCAGACGTCCGGTGGTATCTATCCTGCTGCTCAACAGCAGGTCCTTGCGTGACCGCGACCACCGCTGCGCGGCAATCGGCGCTCCCGCAAGATTCACGATTGCGTCTACTAGTACGTCCGCTGCAATTTCGTCGACGCTACCAACCGCCTTGATGCCACTGCCGCACTTCTCCGCCACCGATTCCGGATTGCGACTTAATACCGTCACCTGATTGCCGCGGGCAAACAACTCCGGGCAGAGGTGAGAGCCAATAAATCCTGTTCCACCGCTGATAAGAATATGCATTTGGTCAGTCACTCCCTGTTAAACTACACTATAAAGCAGTCGGTCAACGTTTCTGCACGGAATAACGGCAAATTATGTACCCCAAATTGGTACGCGCATATTCCAAACCACATTATTAATCCGCTGACTCGCCAGTCATCCTTTGATCTTTTTCGAGGCCCCGCATGCGACTATCGTTAGTTTTGCTATTAATCTGCAGCAGCGCAACAATTTTCCACGCTCATGCAGACGTATTTCGCTGGACCGATAAACACGGGAAGGTACATTTCGGTGACAGGCCGCCGGATAAAGAGAAAGCCGAGGACATTTCGGCACAGATCGAACAACAAAATGTGGATGAAAGCAGCGCCACTACCAGAAAACTGCTGGAGCAACATGATCGCAGGGAAGCTGCACTCGAAACCGAGCAAAGGCAGCTCAGCAGTCGCGCCGAGGGCAAGGGCGAGCAGCGCCGCGAAGCCTGCGCGGAAGCCCGTCGCCGACTAAGGATACTTGAAGGCCGGGTAATATTTTATGACGACGCGGGTCACGAAATCAAGGTCACCGAAAAGGAACGGGAAAGCCGCGCCGCGCGTGTCAAACAACTGATCGCCCAACGCTGCGATTAGCCTGTAACTGCAAGTCCTCCCAAAGGGAAACGGATTCCCTGGCCCACGCGAACAGTTTTCAGCAGGGCTCCATAAATCTACTGGGGAGTCCGGCCACGAAACGCGAGGCTGCAGTCCACAGCAGACACTGCCGAACCCGCCGTTCTTTTCCTCGTCGCCCGGTTCCTGTAACCCGCCCGGTTTGCCGCCCATCGAACCCTTTCCCAGGCTGTACTATTGCCATCTGGTGTGCTCTCTTAGAATAAATCATGCGCCGCCGCAACCTCGGCACCCGCAACACGCCAGCGCACGGGCGTTGTTGTAGAGTGACGCGACCGCGCACTGACCGGAACCCACGGGTTTATTTTGTAAAATCGGTATATGCCTGCTTGTGGCGGCGCTGGCTGACTCGGTAAAGCATAATCTGCACCGGATAAAAAAACGCACTTATGCCCATTGGCTTTGCAGAACTGGTAATATTTTCCGGGTTCATCCCGGCGGCGTACTCGATTGTCGCCAATGATGCGATCCAGACTCCGGGTACCTTTCTCAGCTCCAATTCCCAACGGCCATGATGGATTTTGTGGCTCTACGCTTGCTCAATCCTGGTTGCGGTACTGGTATATTGCTGGGTGACAAATCTTGGTGACGCCGCCTTCGGCAGGCTTGAAACGTTCCCGGCGCCAGCGGGCAGCCTGGCCTGGATCCATATCATCCCACCGTTATTTATCCTGGCGCTGACGCGCTTCGGTGTACCGGTCAGCACCACCTTCCTGGTGCTGACTGTGTTCGCACCCACCAATCTCGGCGCTACCCCGCTGCAGTCACTCATCGGCTACGGGGTCGCAATTGTTGCTGGCCTAGCGCTCTACCTGGTGGTAGCGAGATTCCTCGAGTCGCATTTCATCGCGATCCGGGACCACCCGCCAGGAGCTTACTGGGTAGCGCTCCAATGGCTATCGACTGCATTCCTGCGGAGCCAGTGGCTGATCCAGGATCTTGCCAACATTTTCGTCTACCTGCCGCGGACGGTTGGCATCGATCTGCTCCTGCGTTCCATCGCAGTGATGCTGGCTCTGCACGCACTCATCTTTCGCAAACGCGGCGGCCCCGGATCCAGGGCCTAGCCGGCCGCGAACTGGCACTCTCGTTAATGGTCAATCACCGCACCCTCCCGGAATCCGCGTTGCTCGCGACCCGGGATGCGAGCAAGGCGGTGGTTGGACTGCTGGTGAGTGTCGGGTTGGCGCTCGGCCTGCCGGAGCTGGAGCGTAATTTGACCGCAACTTCCAATTTGGCCGTCGCCAGGGGCACGGCAGGAGATGCAGGGCCGGGCCTCAATCGGGTAAGTTTGCAATAAGCAGCGGCGTATCAGGCCATGGCCAGCCTGGCTCGAGATGCGGCGCGGAGATAGATTATTGCCGTGGGCAGCCGGCTTGTGAATCGTGCCCGGCGGGGAAAAATTCCGCGAACGCGGGGGTAATGTAACGTCGTATCATCGGCGCTTCACTGACGCTACCCAAACCGGGC
>CAMYKE010000192.1:3184-8844 GCA_947258895.1 uncultured Pseudomonadales bacterium
GCGATGGGGTAACGCGGGCCATAGCCGGTATCAAACAGGCGCCCGGATGCGATACCACGACTGTTAAGGTAACTGGACACCGATCGCGCACGATCCTGACTAAGACGCTGGTTCAGCTCGTTACTACCGGTCGAATCAGTATGTCCGGAAACATCGACACGCGTCTTGTTAAACTCCTTAAGCACGAGCGCAACTGAATCGAGGGTGTTGTAGAACTGCGATTTGAGTTCCGCCCGCCCGCTATCAAAGGTGATATTGCCCGGCATGATCAATTTGAGCTCGTCACCAACACGCTGCACCTGCACGCCGCTGCCGGCGAGCCGCTCGCGCATCACCTTCTCCTGGCGATCCATGTAATAGCCAATGCCGCCCCCAATAGCAGCGCCACCGGCAGCACCGATGGCGGCTCCCTTGCCGCGGTCATCTTTATTGGATGCCGCGCCGATAACTGCCCCGGCCACCGCGCCTATCCCGGCAGCTTTTGCCGTGTTACTCGTCTTCTGCTCACCGGTGTAGGGATCGGTTGTCGCGCATCCGGCCAATACGCCGGCCAGGATTACTGATAGTACCGCTTGTCTTTTCAATCTGTTACTCCTCAGGTTCACAACTTAAAAAATTAACGAAAAACACTGCCTGCCCGACACCCGGCTGCTCGCCACCATCCCATGGAGCGTTGCTGCCAAAGTCAGGAGACACTCAGGATTGCGCTGCGCGTTGCTCCAGAATTGCTACTGCGGGTAATTTCTTGCCCTCGACATACTCGAGAAACGCACCGCCACCTGTTGAAATATAGGAAACCCTGTCCGCAATGCCATATTTATCTACCGCCGCCAAAGTGTCCCCACCCCCGGCAATCGAGAACGCGGGGCTCTGCGCAATGGCATCCGCAATCACCTTGGTGCCACCACCAAACTGGTCAAACTCGAACACGCCCACCGGGCCATTCCAGATAATCGTTTTGGCGCTAGCCAGGATAGCAGCCAGCTGCGCCGCTGAATCGGGACCGATATCCAGTATCATTTCATCAGCAGCGACCTGGTCGCTGGGCTTGGTCACCGCGACCGCGTCTTCGCTGAATTCAGTGGCCACGACGACATCGGTCGGAATCGGAATTTCGGTCTTGGCCATCAAATTTTTCGCGACGGGGATCAAATCATGCTCGCAGAGGGATTTACCCACCGGACTTCCCGCGGCTGCGAGAAAGGTATTGGCGATGCCGCCGCCAACGATCAGCTGATCGACCTTCTCAGATAGAGCCTCCAGCACGGTAAGTTTGGTGGACACCTTGGAGCCGCCGACAATTGCGACAAAGGGGCGCTCGGGAGCATGGAGGGCCTTCTCCAACGCTTCCAGCTCACCCGACAACAGCGGGCCCGCACAAGCTACCGGCGCATATTCGGCGACTCCGTAAGTCGAAGCCTGGGCTCGGTGGGCCGTACCGAAGGCGTCCATCACAAACACGTCGCACAACGCGGCCATCCGCTTTGCCAGCGCCGCATCATTGGCCTTTTCACCCTCATTGAAGCGCACGTTCTCCACCACCACCAGCTCGCCTTCGGCCACATCCACGCCATCCAGCCAATCCGCGGCAAACCGCACCGTCCTGCCGGTCAGGCTGGCAATATGATCCGCGACCGGGGCCAATGAAAATTCTGCCTGGTCGGCCGCAGCCACGCCCTCTTTCGGTCGCCCCAGATGCGACATCACCATCACACGGGCACCCGCATCCAGGGCAGCGATCAATGACGGCAACGCCGCCCGGATTCGCGCATCACTGGTCACCACGCCATCCTTTACCGGTACGTTCAGGTCCTCCCTGATAAGCACTCGCTTACCAGACAACTCCAGCTCAGTCATGTTCAATACTTGCATGCCAGGTTCCTCATTAGTAGTTATGTTAGCCGCTTCGGCGATTTCTATACGCCGATGCCACGACCGGCGACGGATCTTAATCCGCTATACCAGTTCGCGAACGGCAGCTGCTACATTATCTGCTGTAAAACCAAAATGCGACATGAGCTCGCCACCAGGCGCGGACTCACCAAAACTGCTCATTCCGATGATCCGACCGGACAGGCCGACAAACTTGTACCAGTAGTCCTTGTGCAGGGCCTCAACCGCAACCCGCGCGGTAATCCCGGTCGGCAGCACGGCCTCACGGTAATCGGCATCCTGAGCGAGAAACACATCGGTCGACGGCATAGAGACCACGCGTACCATGATGCCTTCGCCGGCCAACTCGTTCGCCGCCGCGATCGCCAGTTTCACTTCGGTGCCGGTGGCAATAATAATTGCCTGCGGCGTTGCAGCACTCTCCTGTATTACATATCCGCCTCTGGCTATCAGCGCCAGCTGTTCGTCGGTACGTGCAATGACCGGCGCGGATTGGCGCGAAAACACCAGCGAGGTGGGGCCATCATCTCGCTCCAGCGCCGCTTGCCATGCCACGGCGGACTCGACCGTGTCGCAGGGGCGCCACACGGACATGCCGGGGGTGCTCCGCAATGTCGCCAGCTGCTCAACGGGCTGGTGGGTGGGACCATCCTCGCCCAAACCCACGGAATCATGGGTGTACACGAAAATAACCCGCTGTTTCATCAGCGCCGCCATGCGCACGGCATTGCGCGCGTATTCCATAAAGATCAGAAAGGTGCCGCCGTAGGGAATAAATCCGCCATGCAACGCGATGCCATTCATGATCGCGGACATCCCAAACTCGCGCACACCGTAGTAGAGGTAATTGCCGCGCTTGTCAGTCAGGCCAATGGCATTGGAACCGCTCCAGTTCGTGAGGTTGGAGCCGGTCAGGTCGGCGGAGCCACCCAGAAGTTCCGGCAGCAGCGGTCCGTAACCGTTCAGGGTCAGCTGCGATGCCTTGCGGGTCGCGACACTTTCTCCGGCACTCTGGGCGGTCTTGATAAAATCGGCGGCACGGGCGGCAAAATCATCCGGGAGTCGGCCCTCGATACGGCGC
The DNA here is from genome assembly GCA_947258895.1 of uncultured Pseudomonadales bacterium. The sequence goes on from CAMYKE010000192.1 coordinate 6,159, forward strand.
AGCAGTTCCGCGGCACGTTGAGGATGCTCCGCCTGATACGCGTCAAAGCGCTGCTGCCACCGGGCCTCGGCCCTGGCGCCGTCGTCACAGCCGTTCCAGCCTGCATACACCGCATCGGGAATTTCGAACGGCGCATGGGACCAGCCGAGAGTTTCCCGCGCCGCGGCAACTTCTTCATCACCCAGTGCCGCGCCATGGACGGACTCGCTGCCCTGTTTGTTGGGTGCGCCATAGCCAATGACGGTCTGGCAACAGATCAGCGTTGGCTGGTCCTTATTGGAGCGTGCGGTGTCAATCGCCATCCTGACCTCTTCCGGATCATGGCCATCCACGTGCGCGATCACCTGCCAGCCGTATGACTCGAATCGCCGGGCGCTGTTATCGGTAAACCAGCCCTGTACCTGGCCATCGATGGAAATCCCGTTGTCATCGTAAACCATGATCAGTTTACCGAGGCCCAGGGTACCCGCCAAAGAGCATACTTCGTGGGAAATTCCCTCCATCAGGCAGCCATCGCCAGCAAACACATAGGTAAAGTGATCGACCACGTTGTGCTCGGGAGTATTGAATTGCGCTGCCAGCACGCTTTCCGCAAGAGCCATGCCCACTGCATTGGCAATACCCTGGCCGAGGGGACCAGTGGTGGTCTCGATACCCGGCGTATAGCCATACTCGGGGTGACCCGGGGTTTTGGAATGCAATTGACGAAAATTCCTTAGCTCATCGATGGACAGATCATAGCCACTAAGGTGCAACAGGGAGTACAACAACATCGACCCATGGCCGTTGGACAGCACGAACCGATCACGATTGGGCCACTCGGGGTTGGCGGGATTGTGGGAGAGGTAATCATTCCACAGCACTTCTGCGATGTCCGCCATGCCCATCGGTGCACCGGGGTGTCCCGAGTTTGCCCGTTGCACCGCATCCATGCTGAGTGCCCTGATCGCATTAGCCAAGTCTGACCGCGAAGCCGCTGATACCGCCATTAACCTACCCCTTTTCCCACGCAAAAATTAAAGGCGCCTATTTTCCATTAAGTGGGGTCGTAAGACAATTAAAAGGCACGCCGCAGGCGCATATTAGCCGATTAAATCCTGTATCCGGTAAAAGTATATCAATATATTTTGATATAGGTTTGCGAAATGCCAGAATCGGTGTTATAACGCGGTACCATGAGATCGCTACCCTTAACCGGCTCGTCGGCGCTGCAGCCATCCGCACCTGATACCGACCACAATTGGCTGGCACAGGTGAACAAGGCTGCCGCAGACGAATTGCGCCTGCAAATTCTGCAGGTGTTGCGTGCGGAGTCGTTCGGCGTGCTCGAGTTATGCGAGATTTTTGAACTCGCGCAACCAAAGCTTAGCCATCACCTGAAGGTGCTCCTGAAGTGCTTCTGAATGCTGGGCTGGTAGCGACTCGCCGAGACGGCAATTCGATCTTTTACCGCCGCCCGCTGCTATTGACCGACAACCCGGTCAACCGCCATGTCGAGCATTTGTTTGCGACACTTGACCATCTGGCCACGCCCGCCGACATCCGTGCCCGCATTGACAATGTGAAAACCGGGCGCGCCCGCTCGTCGCTCGATTTTTTCACTAAAAATGCCGACAAATTCTCGGAAAAGCAGGCATTGGTGGCAGAAAAATCACAATATGTCGCTAATTTACACGAACTCGTGCTCGCAACCGGGCTTACCGGAAGCGCTACCGTAATCGAAGTGGGCCCCGGCGAGGGTGAATTTATCTGCGAACTCGCGGCCCGCTTCAAGCAAGCCATCGCCCTGGACAATTCAGCGGCCATGCTGGCCCTCGCTCGGAACCAGGCACGGGCCGGGGCCCTGGAAAACATTACGTTTCTACTGGGTGATCCCGCTACGATCGCGGCCGATTCCAGCGTACGGGGCGATCTTGTTGTCTGCAACATGGTGTTGCATCACATCGCCTCGCCGGCGGATGCCCTGCAGCACATGGCACAACTGCTCCACCCCGGCGGCTACCTGCTGCTCGCCGAACTCAGCCACCATAACCAGGAGTGGGTGCGAGAGTGTTGCGGAGATCTCTGGCTCGGTTTCGAAGCCGAAGAACTGACCCACTGGGCAGACAGCGCTGGCATGACCACCGACCAGAGTCTATACCTGGCACTCAGGAACGGCTTCCAGGTACAAGTTCACCTTTTTCAAAAATCATCTGACTAACGGTATATTTTCATGACTGACTACTCGGTTTTTACTTCGGAATCGGTTTCTGAAGGTCACCCCGACAAAATGGCGGACCAGATTTCCGATTCCGTCCTCGATGCCATCATCAGCGATGACCCCGATGCCCGGGTCGCGGTCGAAACCATGGTCAAGACCGGCATGGCGATTATCGCCGGTGAAGTGCGCACCAGCACCTATGTCGACCTGGAAGAGGTCGTGCGACAGGTGATCCTCGATATTGGCTATGACAGTTCCGATGTCGGTTTCGATGGTGCTTCCTGTGCCGTGCTCAACGCCATCGGCAAGCAGTCCCACGATATTGCCATGGGCGTCGATGAAGGCCTCGACAAGGAGCAGGGAGCCGGCGACCAGGGCCTGATGTTCGGGTACGCGACCAATGAGACCGACGTCCTGATGCCCGCGCCAATCACCTACTCCCATCGCCTCATGCAACGCCAGGCCCATCTGCGCAAACATCGGGTA
>CAMYKE010000193.1 GCA_947258895.1 uncultured Pseudomonadales bacterium
GCTCAACTGTTGGGCATCGCTTCAAGCGGTGCCGCCATGCTGTTTTTTATCGTCAACGTGCTGCAGCTGCGCCTGGACGTATTCGCCATCTTCGGCGTGGTTGTGACCATTTCCATGATCGTCTCCACGCCCTATCTGGTTAAGATTTCCAAACGTCTGGGGAAGAGCGATACCTACTGCATCGCGGCGATCTGCTTTGCTCTGTACTCGGCAAGCTGGATTCTGGCTCAGCCGGGCGAGCCGATCTGGGCGCTGTGTGTGCGGGCTGCGATAGTCAAAGTTTACCTTGCTCACCAACAGGTCGGTGAAGACGATGGCGTCGACGCCATGAAGCGTGTGCAATTCTGCCAGGGTATCCGCCAACACCGCATTGAATCGCTCGCGCCGGAATATACCCTGCGAGGGGTTGAAATAATCGCCATGAATATCGATGTTGCGGGACCAACTGGAGTCGAACTGATTACCGCGTATGATTTTGTAGCCGTGTTTTTCCAGGTATCCAGCAACGGCGTTGTCCACTTTGGGCTCGACCTCGCGCAAGTACCCTGGGCTGTCCGGGCCATAATTTACCGACGCGATGACCAGTTTTTTCAGTGGCCTGTCAGTCGCTGTCGGTTCGGACAACTGGAAGGGGTAGACGGTTTTGCTGTTCAGCGTCGAGTTGGAAGTGCAGGCGGCGGTAACAACCAGTCCAATGATCAGTAGATAGCGCAAGAATGGACTCCAAATAGTTGGCAGATTGCATAGTCAGGTCGGTACAAAACGCCCCATCATATAAAAAGGTGCGGTGCTTGTCAGCCGCGGCTGGCAGTAAATTCGAATTGCCTGCAATTCACTGCAGATGCCGCGGGTTATCTAGACTTGAGATCGGCGACAATACGATACTCGATGTCGATATCGTCCCGCACGCTCAGTGCCCCGCCCAAAGCGCTGTATGGCGTGATATTAAAAGCCCGTTGCGCGACGGAAATAGCACCGCTGGCGACCAATTGCCGGTCGGTTAGGGTAACGAGCGCGGGGGAGACAAGGGTATTGCTGATCCCTTTCAATGTTACCAGGACCGTTACCTCGAGGTTTGGCAGCTCGCCCTCAAGGGTGATACTACTGATCTCGATGATCGGAAAGCGCTCCGCGTCAAGTACCGCTTCGCCGAGCATATTGCGGCGCGTCGCGGCTGCGTCGCGGCTGCTAACCGGGCGTTCAAATGCCGCTCCGCTGGCCGCCCGGACCATGGGGTCATCGACCCGCATCAGCGCCACCGGAATCTCGAGGTGAAAACCGGAGTGGGCGGCGTCCGCGTGCAGCCAGAGAGTCCCGGAAACTCCGTGGGCGGAGATTACGTGGTTATGCCCCAGCCGGGCCAACCTGCCGCTACGATAGGCCCTGATATACACGCGGGTCTGCGCCGCGTTGATCGGCAGAACGCGGGCGTCGGCGGGAATCATTGCGGGTCGTGGTGACGTTGTCGGCGGACCGGGCTGCGCTGCCGGATGGTGGCGTCGCGGATCGCTGCTGCAGGCACTTACGAGCAGCACTATTGCAAGCCCCGCGCAGATGCTGCGCCTGGCGCATGACGCCCTGGCGTGGGTGAGGTGCAGCATAGCGGGTGTGAGGTTATTCCGCGCAGACCAGGCCGTCGTCCCGGTCTGCTACCCGATCGCTACCATTTCGAAGTCTGCCTTGCCCGCGCCACAGTCGGGACAGAGCCAGTCTTCCGGAATATCTTCCCAGGGAGTGCCCGGGGGGATGCCCTCGTCCGGTATTCCTGCGGCCTCTTCATAAATAAAACCGCATACCGTGCATTGCCATGTTTTCAACGCGGATCTCCGTAATTGTGCGTCAGGGTCAGCGCCTGGCCGGCAGCCGGGCGCAATTTCAGGTTGTGTGCCGGGCGCCTCACGCCCCGGATTGGTTTGCGTTACTCTTCGCCCTTGTTTTCCGGCCGGGCAAACCCGTAGATGCCTCGCTTCGACTGCGTACTCAACCATGTTCGCAGGTATTCGAGTTCATCGGTGCTCGGCAGCTCCGCCAGCTCCTGCTTGTTCCGCAGCAAGCGAAATGCCTTGTTCAGGGTGGCGTAGTTGGTCCCGGTGATACCAGCCCGGCGCAGGCCAATGGTATTGAGTCGGTAATGCAGCACCGGTGAACCACCTACCATGCTGTAGGGCAAAACGTCCTTGCGTACTCCAATCAGAGCCGCAACCATGGCATAGGATCCGACCCGGCAGAACTGGTGCGCCATCGCGCCCGCACCAAAGAACACCTTGTCGCCCAACTGCACATGGCCGCCCAGCGCCGCTCCGTTAGCCAGGATATTCCGATCGCCCAGCACGCAATCATGGGCCGCGTGGCTGTTGTTCATAAAAAAGCAGTTGGACCCAATCCGGGTGTATTCACCCGCCCTGGTGGCACTGCTCACGGTGACACTCTCGCGAAAGTCGTTGTTGTCACCTACCAGAACCCCGGTCGGCGTGGCGGGATCAAAACTCAGGTCCTGTGGCAGTGCGCCGATGATGGAGAAGCTGTGCACCTGATTAGCTGCGCCCATGATGACCCGCGGGCCCACGATCGCATGTGCGTGGATGACGGAACGATCGCCAATTTCGGCATCGTCGTTAATGATTGCAAAGGGGCCAATCTGCACATCGCTACCGAGCTTGGCGCTTTGCGAGACGATTGCCGTGGGGTGGATGCTAGTGGTCATAGAAATATCGAGTTATTCCTTGAGTCTGGTCACGGATTGTCGCAACTGCAGCCCGGGGCTGCAAGCGATTGCTCCCAAGGAAAAGGATTTGATCTCCGCGCGGGGCTAACAGCCTGTTGTCGCTGCATAATACGTTAGCCAATCAACGGCAGCAGGGAGCCGACCACGGCCAGCGCAGAGCTGCCGCTGTTGAAACCGAAACTGGACATTCCGCTCCCTCCGAACAAGGTAACCGGGCGTGATTGCCGCTGCGATGCCGATAAGGTTGGTCTTGATGAATCCATCGGCCTGTGTCCCCTGCACGTTCAACCTGGCGACGATACCGGCAATCAGCCCGGGTAGCATCCCGAATATATTACCCTTGCCACTCCCTGTAAATGGTCAGAAGCTGGAGTTCAGCGGGAGCCAGTTTGCCCCGTGGCCAACAAAAGCTGAGTAGCATCAAGTATTGATAAGAGTTCGTTGCGAGTTTCTGTCAGGACGCCGGTGATCCGGGTACACGCTGCATGGTTAGCCGCCGTATCTCACCGATTCGGCGGCTAGTTTAGGACCCGATAGCCACGTCCGCGCAGGCAGTTGCGGATCACCCGATGTCTTTTGTGTTGTGACCGCGCAATGCCCCTCGCGCCACCGACGATGGCGCCCACCCCGGCGCCTTTTTCAAGGCTCCGCCGTTCGTCGATGACAGCGCCAACCAGGCCGCCGACAGCGGCCCCGGAGGCCGCGCCGGTGGCGGCATTGTGTGCCGTCGGTACTTCAGACGCATAGGTTTGGCACTCTTCCAGGTCCAGATAATATTGGCTCATGTTGACGCCCCTGCGATCGATGATAACGCCGCCAGAGCTTTTGTTCGCATGGCTGGCACAGCCCGCGATTAGCGTAGTGGTTAAAACTGTAAGCAGCAGGTATTTCATGGCAGCTGTAATTCTCCCTGGTTCGGGAACGGGGATTTCAGGGGATCTGCTAATCAATAACGCATCACTGCCAGCCTGGTTGACCTGTTGCGGCAAAAAGTTCGACCAGGATCGCGGGGTTGTACCGTAAAATTATTGTAATAAAAACGGCTATTTAAGTTGCCGAATGGCAGATCTTGGCTTTAATTAGAGGTAACAGTTCCCTGCGCGTTTGAGGGCCGCGGAACACCGGGCCGCCGGAATTTTCGGCAGGACGTTAAACTCATTTTGGAGATGCACACCGTGAACACTTTGACCGGGCGATCAAAGTCCATGCTTATTGGCATACTGGTTGCGTATACCGCCGTGGTGCTGGTGCTAGCCATGTATTTCAAATTCACCAACTCGGTCGAAACCCAGGTGGTTTTCGGCACGCTGAGCGATTGGCTGGAACAGGGGCCACTGGCCGGGTTTGCTGCGCCAATGCGCAGTTATGGTCATTTCATGATCGCAAATCTGGAACTGGTCGCGGCATTTTTACTGTTATTGGCGCCAATCCGCGTTTTTGGGGCTATGCTGGCGATGTTGTTGGCCTCGGGCGTGCTTCTGGCACAGCTGTTCACGGCGCTAGGGGTAAGTATCGTTATTGACCGGTCGGGCACAACCGATGGTGGCATATTGTTCGGTCTGGCGCTCGGCACCTGGTTTGCCAGCGGCCTGATAATTTTGCTCGACCTGTTACCCTCGCCTTCGCAGAAATCG
>CAMYKE010000194.1 GCA_947258895.1 uncultured Pseudomonadales bacterium
AAATTCCGTACAGCGTGCAAGATCCGGCGAGAAACCAAATAGGCAATTCGCACTGTACTGACAAGGCTTCTGGGCATTGGATCGCCGAATCGGTGAGATGTCTAGTGAGAGTAATCGGCGACGGACCAGAGTCGGGGGGGAAGAATCGAGCGAATCCGCGCGGCACTTTCCCCGGCGTATTCCTTATCGATTACCCCAATGATCTTCTTGCGGGTGGAGGCGTCGAGTTGCTTGCGCACCTCGCCGAGCATGGTCGGCACGGCAATGATATACAGCCCGTCGAACCGGCCTTCTTTCCGGCCAGCCTCGATACAATCACAGATCTGCTTCGCGAACACGGTGACCTCGTGGTCGCCAGCACGCGTTCTGGGCTCGAACCGGTGGCGACCCTGGCCACCGCCGTCGAAGCTGCTCCCTGCCCCGCCCTCCGTGAGTTGCTGCTCCTTGAGCCGGCACTCGGGATGCACCAGGGTGTTGATTTCCGTAATCGGTCCGGTCGGCTCAGCCGCACTGAAGATACGGGCTCGGTAGCTATCTGCAACGATTATCCAGGCACTCATGATTCGCTCTAAACTGTTCACGGAGTGACTAGATTTCACCACAAACGGATGGGCGGCCCCGTGACCTGGATCAATTGCAAAAGCCAAATTCGCTGTCGCCGGAAGCGAACTTCCTGGAACCGCAGCAAGGATACTGTTCCCCGTCTAGCCATTTGTCAGCGCGGCATTTTTTCTGTAGGGTTCGCGTTCTGAGAAAACAGCCGGGATTGAGCCCGGCCCTCGCGAACAACCTGTGGCAGTGGCCACAAAACTGGAGTTACTATGAATCCCTCTCTGGAAGATGAATTTGCGCAACTGAAAATGGACCCGAATGATCTGTATCGGGAAGAAGTCTATACCGACCGCAAGATCGGCACGATTCGCTGCGTCATTCCGGTCACCGCCGACGGCAGTCCGGACCCTGCCCGCTCGATCGCCTACGTTGGCCAAACCCAGGTAATGACCCCGGCTGGCGCGCTGCCGATCAGCTTCGATATCGAGGCGGACAATGTTGGCAAGGCCGCCGAGCAGTTCGCCGAGGGCGCGAAGGCAGCGATCGAGCGTACCATGAAGGAACTTGAAGAAATGCGCCGCGAGGCCGCTTCCTCAATTGTGGTACCCGGCCAGGGTGGCGGCATTGGCGGAATGGGTGGTGGCGCTGGCGGCGGCGGTATTCAGATTCCCTGAAGCAGCTCCACCAGACTCCTTTGACAGCCCCCTGCCCGGATTCCGGTTCCGGTCCGGAACGAGGAAACCGGGTTCTGCGCCCTATCCCTGCCCAAAGCAATCTGGCGCCTTCGTAGCCTCTCTGATCTCCCGCCTGGCAAGCGTATCGAGCGGGAGGCAGGGATACTAGTACTCTCCGACTTCCAGGCGAACGGTTCCTTCGCGGGTCCTGCACAAAAAAGTGATTTTGTTGAAATCAGCAGCAGATTAGAGACAATTGCAGCCACCTCAAATGGCATCCGGATGTTCGGGAAACAGGGAAATTATGACGGCTACTATCGGGATCGGCGTCATCGGCTGCGGCGCCATGGGCAGGGACGTGCTGCAAGAACTCCTTCCGCGCGACGACCGCCTGCAGGTTGTGGCCCTGCATGACCCGGACCCAAAGTCGATTTCCCAGGTGCAAAAGCTCGCCGGCAATTCTGCCGTGGTATGCTCCCGGTACGAGGATCTCGTAAACCTGCCGGAGGTAGATTGGGTGATGATCGCCTCGTGGAACTGCCACCACTGCGAACAGACGGTCGCGGCCTTTGAAGCAGGCAAAGACGTCTTCTGCCAGAAGCCGCTTGCCCTGAACCTGGCGGAATGCCTGCTGATGAAGCGCGCGTGGGAACAGAGCGGAAAATGCTTCAACATCGGTTTCACGCTCCGCTATTCCCCACACTACCGGAAGATTCAGGGTCTCGTAGCCGAGGGGCGCATCGGCCAAATCATCAGCATGGAGTTCAATGAGACCCTCGATTTCAACCATGCCGGATACATCATGGGGGACTGGCGCAGGCTCCGCAAGAACGCCGGAACCCACCTGCTCGAGAAGTGCAGCCATGACATCGACCTGGCCAACTGGATTATCGGGTCCCGGGCCCGGCGGGTAGCCTCGTTCGGGGGCCTCGACTTCTACGTTCCCGAAAATGCGCGACGCATGGAGGAGATCCCCGCCCGCGCGGATGGCGCCAAACCCTACCGCTCCCGGGGCGGCCCCGTAAATCTCGACCCCTTCCTTTCGGACAAGGATATCATCGATAACCAGGTCGCCATCATCGAATACGAGAATGGGGCCCGCGCCACCTTCCACGCCAACTGCAATGCCGCCATCCCCGAGCGCCGCATGTATATCCTCGGCACCGAGGGCGCCATCCGTGCCGACGTGCTTACCGGTTCCATCGAGCTAAAGCGAATCGGCTTCGACACCCCGGTCGAGGATGAGTCCACCGGGGCCAAAGGCGGACACGGCGGAGGGGACGCCGTACTGGCTGCCGAACTGGCCGCCAGCATGGCAAACCGGGTTCCTCCGTCCGTGGGCCTGATCGAAGGGCTGGAAGCGGCGGTAACCTGTTTCGCCATCGACGATGCGATGGACACCGGGAAGGTGATCGATGTAGGTCCATACTGGGATCGAGTGGCCTAAAATACCAAATAACAGGCGTATCCACAGAGACCTGGCATATCAAAAAAAGCCCGGTGGGATACCGGGCTGACGAAAGAGCCAGGAAGAGGGAGTGATATGATTCCCGGGCCGACTAGCAGGCGACCCCGGGTCGCCGGAAGAATCCCCCTCCATTGCATGGAGACTGTATAAAATATCATTGAATAGCGAGCGCTAAAAAAGCGGGCCGTTTGACGGCCCGCAAAGATGTCCCTGTAGGTTGGCGGGAGGGACAAACGGAGGGTTTTGGGATTAAAAAGCCAGTTTTGCGGTAAACTGAAAGCGATCCATATCGCCATCAAGGCCGGACTCCAGCTCCCTTTCGGCATGCGCGAATTCAGCGCCAATGCTGATTTTGGCGGTCGGGCTGTAGATGAGGTTGACGCGAACGCTTGCGGTAGATTTGGTTACCCCGGCGCCGGTTAAATCGGTATCGTTATCAATGGTTATAGCGGAATAACTGAGGTTTGACCGCCATTTGTCGTTCCAGTGATGGCGGTATGCCACTGCCCACCCGGTTGAATCAATAGCTTCAAGATTACCGCTGGAATCAAGTACCGCACCATTGGCTACATTTAGACCGATATATCGACCCACCCCCGCACCGCTGTTCAACACAAACCTCAGGTCGTCCTTGCCGAGCTGGTATTTGCCCGACAGGCTTACGCCATACGAGGGTGTACTGTCATCTATCATGCCACCATCATCGTAGCTCAGCTGGCGAGCCAGGCCCGCAACGACCAGTGAAAGGTCGCCTGCATTGTAGTTGTAGCGTGCAACGAAATCCGGCGCTTCATTATCGTCTGTGACAATTCGACTACCACCGCCAAAAGGCGTTACCGTTGTTTCCGGATTTTCCAGCGCAAACTGGAAGTTACCGTGGGTATAACGAATCTGGGCTTGACGTATGAATATAGTCGCATCGGTTGAGCCAATGAAATCCAGCGTTTCGGGCAATGCTCCCACGTTCATAAACGTTGACCAGGTTTGCCCGAACAGCCACTTGTTATACGTGAGGAACGCATGACGCATCCGCGGCTCATAGGAGTTGGTAATACGCTCATTGCCTGATGGCGTCGCCAGGAAGCCCAGCTCGATATAGGTGCCCAGCTTGTTGCCAGCCAGATCAGTGCTCGTCTTGAAACCAAAACGCGTTTGTCTGGCGTGCATATCAGTGGTTGTTGACTGGCTGGTACCACCTACCGGAGTCAACGACGGTACATAAAAGTCACGTCCCAGGTTGCCTGCTGACAATACCCCGTCGCTGTATTCCGAGACAATGGTGTCAAATTTCAGGTAGCCTTGAAAAGACAGCTCCGTATCACCGAACTTTCCGAGTGATAGCGCCTGAGCGCTCGGGGACAGGCCTGCGACAAGCCCTGATGCCAATACGATAGCCGCCCCTGATAAAAGATTAATTTTTCTGGTTCTCATCTGTCTCGCCTCCGGTTTCGTAATAGACGGACATAGAATCCTTCAACGCATCTGCGTTTGCTATTAGCGGTTAGTCGAATCTAGACCAAAGTCTAATGCGCCGGCGACAGTCAACTAGACATAATGATTTGACCTGTCCTACCTCAACGCTCGTGGATTACCATAGGCGTTGAGTGTAACCAACCGTGGCAGAGCCACATTGAGGAGGACAGG
>CAMYKE010000195.1:0-1379 GCA_947258895.1 uncultured Pseudomonadales bacterium
CATACTCTACTTTGCCTCCATCGGCCTTGGCTTTATGTTTCTGGAAATGGGTTTGTTGCAGCAAGCCACGTTGTTGCTCGATGCCACGGCCGTGAGTATGAGCGCGGTATTGGCCGCACTGTTGATCGGGGCCGGTTGCGGCAGTCTGGTGCAGCAGCGCTGGCAACCGCCGGACCCGATAGTCCGAGGGCTGATGGTCGGGGTGGCAGCACTGGCGCTGATCGTGTTGCCATTGTTACACAGGCTGTTTGGACTGGCGGCGGAATGGTCGCTGCCGGGCCGGCTGTTGACGGCGGTAACCCCCCTGCTGCTGATCGCATTTCCCATGGGCTTTGCGCTTCCGCATGCCCTGGCGAGACTTGCCCCTGCAGCGCCTGCCAGCATCGCCTGGGTCTGGGCGCTGAATGGCTTTAGCAGTGTGCTGGGCGTCGTGGGGGCCAGCCTGATCGCTGTGCATTGGGGTTTGCTGGCACTTATGCTGGCTGCTGGCGGGTGTTATCTGACCGCGGCCTGGGTATTGAAACCGGAAACGAAGGGTGCCGGGGCACTCCACGGCTAAAGTGCCTGTTCGGGGCAGGGTCTGAATCTGCATCCCGACCGACTCGCCATCTTGCTCGCCTATCGGTGACGGATGCGGGTGCAACGCTTTGTTAACCGGTCCTTCTGACCCTGTTATTTACGGAAATCCCGTGTTTCCCTGATAAGTTGAGCTAGCCATTGCATATAGGGGGTTCCGCCGGTGCCAAGCGGATCGTCTACTTTGTCAGCGATATACCGCCTGGCCCACTCATAATGCACTTCCCGGAAACGGGCAATCGCTTCCAGCGCAGTATTGAAGACTTTCCGATCCGCGAGCGGTCGCACCGGTGGCAGGGCAGCAATCCGCTCTATCAGCGCGCGGTGATTCGCGGGCATGTAGCGACGCATGTCAGAGAGGTGATCCGTGAGCGCAGTTGGTTGATGGGGAATCTTAAAAAAAGCGACCAGGGTCGGCATGACGCTGCTTTGGGCGCCGGTTTCACCCCGAAAATTGATAGGCGCCCGATCCAGTCCTTCGTACAGGACGTTCTCGAAGAACCGGATGTACGGACGAAAGGTTTTAAAATACAGATCGGGGGACATCTGCTCCGGAATGCGGCGCAGCACCTGGATCTGCTTCTCGATCGCTCCGCTTGCCACAGTGATGGCTTCATTAATCCTGTCAGGATCGTCAAAGTGTTTTCGTTTTACCAGGTCCAGAATCGCTCCGAGTATTCGGGCCGCCAGCGCCTCGATGTGTACATGTACAAGGATGAACCAGTGCTCATCATAGAGTTGGACGAAATTCTGGAGCGTGTCGATGTTACCCAATGCGATCGGGCCCTCGGGGTCCATGCGTC
>CAMYKE010000195.1:1449-6299 GCA_947258895.1 uncultured Pseudomonadales bacterium
AACAGACTGCAGGCGTTGCAGAGCGGCCGGGCGATGTTCGCAGGCAGGACGTGGGCGGGATCCTGGCCCACCTGATTGATGTAGCCCGAGGCAAGAAATCCCAGGCGCAGGTAGTACAGTCGAAGTTGCGGCAGGGTGTCGGCGGAAACCGGATCCTGCCAGGCGGGTACCGGAAAGTGACGGGCACTCTGCCGAAAATCCGCCCGCGTCAGCCGCTCGGGCAATTCCCGACCCCACTGATCCAGTACTCGATAGGGGGAGTCGTACGGAAATTCCGGTAGGGGATCGGGTACGGGTAGAAAACCGCGCTCGCTGAAGTTTTCCTCGGTGAACAGGGTGCCCATTGGAAACCTCATCCGCAATGACGCCAGTATTTGCACGAAAGATGTGCTTAACCTGTTTGACGCATTCCGCATGTCGGGAGTTCATCCCCGCTTGCAGAGCGTCAAAAACCAGGTATCCCGAATATGAACGCGCCAAATAGAGCACGCTGAAGGCCGTATGGGCTCGCGCAGGGGCATTTTGTCAGGGATTAGCTATACAATATGTTGAATTACGTTCAAAATTGATCCGGTATCGCCAGCAATTCACTTGCTGGCCTGCCCCACCTGCTGCACCAGAATCTCACGTTAAATCAATCAGGTATCGTGAGTGTGCAGGTAGATTTGATGATGCAAATGAAAGATCGTACATACATATAAATAAGAGGTTAATTAGGAGTCTTCATGAAATTTACTCAGGTACTCTCAGTCGCCCTGGCGTGTACCGTCCTCGTTTTTGCAGGCCAGCGACCCTGTTTCGCTTCCGAGGCCGATCCGGCCGCGCTCAAGCTCATCGAAGAGCTGGATCTGCGCGAGGGGAACACGCCGATACGTGAGCATCCACGCTGGCGCAAGCCCGAGGTCGTGCATATAGCCGTCCCGTCCGGATGGTCGACGGAGCGTCTGGAGTGGGTAAAGAGCGGGATGGATGGCGTTGAGCTGGTGCCCATAACGCTGCAATTTGGCCGCGCATCCACTCGCGAGGCCATCGCACAAGCCGAAGTGCTGGTAGGGTGGTGCCACCCGGATATACTGAAATACGGAAAAAATTTACGCTGGATGCAAAGTCTCAGTGTGGGCATCGACAAATGCTCCCTGTCCCCGGAGTTCAAGAACGTCGCATTTATACTCACCAATGCCAAGCGGCTGTCCGGCCCCTCCATGGCGGACAATGGTATCGCGATGACGATGATGCTGACCCGGAATCTCGGCGCCTTCCACCACGCGATGGCGCGCGGCGACTGGGACCGCTCACTTGCACGACGCGCTCCCATGCTGGAGGTCCGCGGCAAGACCATGCTGGTGGTCGGGCTGGGAGGGATCGGTACCGAGATTGCGCGCCGCGCCGCAGCGCTGGGCATGCGCGTCGTGGCGACTCGTAATTCGAGCCGCACCGGACCCGCATTCGTCGACTACGTCGGCCTGGCAGACGAACTGCACCAACTGGCAGCACAGGCACACGTCACCGTCAACGCGCTTCCGCTCACTCCGAAAACACTGGGCCTGTTCGATAAGGAATTTTTTGACGCCGCACGCCCCGGCAGTTACTTCATCTCCCTCGGCCGCGGCAAGAGTACCGTCACACCGGCACTGGTGGATGCGCTCAAGTCGGGCAAGCTGGCGGGTGCGGGGCTGGATGTTACCGACCCGGAGCCCCTGCCACCCGACCACGAGCTGTGGGGCCTGGACAACGTGATCATCACGCCCCACGTCAGTGCCCGTTCGGACCTGCAGGATGAAAGACGCTGGACCATCGTGCGCGAGAACCTGCGGCGCTACGTCGCGGGCGAACCACTTCTGAACCTCGTCGATATGGAAAAGGGATACTGATCGGACCAGGAAATAGTTCGCCCTGACCTGAATAGCACTTACTTAAAAGCTATTGCATGATTTTCTAACTCACGTCATTCCCTCATAAAGTGGCCGCTTGATGAGGAAACGTCAATATACAAATGACGAGCTTAAGTAAATGCCATTCTGCTCTAACCCTTATTCATGATCCTTATTTACTCTGGCGCAATGATCATTCGAAGGGTAGTCTCGCGGCAGTTCCTATTAAATGAAAACCCGCGATGTCATTACGACCGGATTCGGCCTGTGGCGAGAATCCGCAGTCGATTGCGCTGTTACCCGTCATGATCTTTAGACATTGTGCGTACCCATCCGCAATTATCAGGTGGACGGAGTAGTAGCCTGGATTTCTCAACAGTCTTCTACTGCGGCTGCCCAATGACACGCCTGACTGGTTTTCACTCGATCGGAACGTTCAACGGACTGTAAAGTACGCCTACACGCTCCTCGGTCGCGCAAATCAGCCAGGGCGCACCTTTGAACAGCCTCGTAACGAACCCCGGTGAGAACTCCAGGCTAGGCATCAGGAACAAATGCAATAATGCGCAACGGTCCGCCGCTGCCGCCCTCGATCTTCATGGGCAGAGCAAAGACGGTCGCACCGGTCGCGGGTAAACGGTCAAGGTTCGCCACGTTTTCGAATCCCGGGATGTTCCTCTCAAAGAAAATAACGTGGCTTCGAAAGTCTTTGGATTGGCCATAATCAATACTGGGAGTATCGAGTCCTACCGCATCGGTCGTCCGCTCGTTCGACAGGAAAGCTGCGGCATCAGGATGAATGCCGGGAAAGTGTAACCTGGGCACTGCTGCCTCGCCGCGCTCATCGGTACCCATATATTTCACCCGGTCAGGATAAAACCGGGCGGATCCGGTGTTGAAAAGCACGATCGCACCGCGGGGAATCTTCCCATGTTGTTTCTCCCACTTGAGGATATCCTCAACTGAAATTTGGTAATCCCGATCGGGGACCGCCTGTTCGGCAACGTCAATCACTACCGCTGGCCCGACCAGGCGCTCCAATGGAATTTCATCGGTGGAATGTTTGTTTTTGCCGAAATGAACGGGTGCATCGATATGGGTTCCGCCATGTTCAGCCGCTTCAAAATCGAATGCACTATAGTAAAAGCCATGGTCCGTCTGGCCCTCGAACACGGTGGTCTTCCTGAACGTTTTCGCGGTCGGCCAGTACACCGATTGCTCATTGAACGCATGGGTAAGGTCAATCCAGTTCCCCTTGCGAAGATCCAGCGCGTCCGCGCAAGCGATCGAAAAGACAAGGCAAAACGAAGCTATCGTTACAGTTTTGATACATAGTCCCACGGGAACCTCCTCGCCGGATAGCTTTAGGTTTCAGGTCAAGCCGGGCACTTTCAAGAACACCACGCATCTCCCCTCAAACGGGGTCTACAGGGAGGCAAACCATTGCTGAATGAGCCGCGTATCTTTGGTTTGGGTTAACGCCAACATCAGAAGAATACGGGCCTTTTGCGGACTAAGGTCACCTGCGACCACAAAATCGTGCTGATCATCATTAACCTCCGCATTTCGCAATACCTGGCCGGCACCGACGCGGCTGCTGCGCACTATGACTACACCGGCCTGGCGCGCTTCAATCAAAGCCGACTGCACGTCGGGGAACAGGTTACCGTTGCCTGTCCCCGCGTGCACAATCCCTGCTACTCCACCCGCCACCAGCGCATTGACCGGCAGCGCAGAAGCGTTGGCATAGCCATACACGATATCGACCCCGGGTAGTTTATCGAGTGAGCGTATGTCGAAAGGAGACCCCATGGAGGGTCGCTGGATCTCGCGAAAGAAACGCACAGCGCCATAGCTGACTCGACCCAGAGGTCCGCTGCCTCGCGAGACAAACGCGTCAACGGCGGAAGTGTGACTCTTGGTCACGTCCCGGGCGCTATGAACCGTTTCATTCATCACAACGAGGACACCTTTGCCTCGGGCCTGTTCGCTGACCGCCAGTGCTACAGCGTTATAGAGGTTAAGATCGCCATCGGCGCTCAGGCTCGTTGGCGGTCGCATCGACCCCACCAGCACCACCGGCTTTTTACTATGCAGCACCAGGTCAAGGAAATAGGCGGTTTCCTCCATGGTATCGGTGCCATGGGTGATCACGACACCCGTCACGTTGTCCTGGAGCAAGAGTGCGTTTGCTCGTTGCGCCAACTGTAACCAGGTGGCGTTCGTCATGGCCTGACTTGGAACCTGCGCAACCTGTTCGCCACTCACGTCGGCAATGGTGTGGATTTGCGGTGCTGCAGCGAGCAGTTTTTCAATGGGCAGCCTGGCCGCGGTGTACCGCGCCTCCACCGTGGACTTGCCAACCCCCGCTATCGTGCCACCCGTCGCCAAAATAACGACTCCGGGTTTGTCGGTGGCGAGCGCGGTCCAGGTCCAGACCGCTATACCTGGTAAATCGCCACCACAGGTTGCGAGTACTGACCCAAGAGCCGCCGCCCGTTGCAGGGTGACTCACATAACCAGGCTGCGGATCATCGCCTGTCGATGAGTACCCTGATCCGCTCCACCTGATCCTCGGTCACCGGCTGAAATTTACCCAGTATGCAGTCTACGCCCGTTCCCCAATCCGCCGGTCTGCCACGGTACTCGGGCCAGTCAAACCAGTCGGTGACCTGGAAACGGTCCCGTTCGCACAGGCTCGTGCCCGAGAAGGAGCGGATGACGAGCACGCTGCTCCATTTCAGGTCCGGACAGCGACTGGCCAGGGTATTGATCCAGTAGCGATTGCGCTGTCCCTTGAACAGCAGATGCTTTGCGTCCAATGCCTCATGGCTACGATACCTGCCGTCCGACAGGCAACGCAGCGGCTCGCCGCCGAGTTCCTCCGGGATCGGCTGGTCGAGCACCGCTTTGATCTCCATCGCGATCTGTTCGTGCCATCCCTCTACCACGGGATCGCTGGCACATCCACCCAGCAAC
>CAMYKE010000196.1 GCA_947258895.1 uncultured Pseudomonadales bacterium
TCTCCTCACACTTTTCACTACGAGAGCCGCTTACGCATAGCTACAGCTATGCATTGCGCGCCTTTCGTGCAATCTGCGAACCGACCGACTCGCCATCTTACACGCCAATCGGTGACGGATGCGGGCTAGCCCGCACTTGCTGCAAATTTGCATAGCCCTGCGATCGTTACTCGGCGGTCTCCCGTTCTTGCTCCTGGCGCGATCTCTTGCGTTTTTCGCGAGGATCGTTCGGTGCCCTGACGGGGCCCGAAGGTTTATCAGCCGTGACCGCCTGCTCAGCGACGGGCTCTTCGATACCGGCTTCCCGGGCTGCCTCTTCCCGGACCTGAGAGGCTGCCGTATCCGGCGCTTCAGCCGCGGGATCATGGACATCCGTTTGCCTGGCAACAGGTTCTTCGGTCGCGCCCTGCGCGGCTGCTTGCTCGTCCGCTATCGCTGTCTCGGTCACACCCGCCTGCGCTTGAGTTTCTTTAACAACAGCTTCTTCGATCGCAGGTTGCTCTGCTGCAGCTTCCTCGACCGGGTTTTCCGCCACCGCTTCCTGCGTTTGGGGTTCGGGCGTGCCCGGTTCTTCCGCGATAGTTGCATCAGTTGGGCCAGGTTCGGTCACTGGCTGTTCTCCAGCTGAGGGCTCTTCCCTGGCTGAGGGCTCTCGATGAGCGGGGGGAGCTTCGGTGGCTGAGGGCTCCTGATTAGCTGAGGGCTCTTTATTAGCTGATGGCTCCTGATTGGCTGATGGCTCCTGATTAGCTGAGGGCTCTTGATTA
Source organism: uncultured Pseudomonadales bacterium (assembly GCA_947258895.1). Next base: position 768 of record CAMYKE010000196.1, read on the forward strand.
ACTGATGGCTCCTGATTAGCTGATGGCTCTTGATTAGCTGAGGGCTCTTGATTGGCTGAGGGCTCTCGATTCGCTGATGGCTCTCGATTAGCTGATGGCTCTCGATTCGCTGAGGGCTCTCGATTCGCTGAGGGCTCTTTATTCGCCGCAGGCGCTTCAGGCTGGGCCGCGTCGGGCGCGTTTTCGCCCTGAGACGCAGCGATCACATCTGCTCCTGCCCCTGTAGCAGCGGCCGCCAGTGCTTTCTCAGCTTCCGGCTCTACATCCTTGCCGGAAAACTTCGCGGGTGGCTGCCGGCGGGTGGTACCGGCCTCGGCGCGTTGCTTGTTTGCTTGTTGCTGCGGCTCCTGGCCCTGTTCGGTGCGCGCTGGTTCCGTCGGTTTCGCGCCCCGTTTGCCCCTTGATTGGGAGCGACGGCTCCGGCGCGGTCGGGTTCGCTTTTCCTCGGAAGTGTTCTCCTCGGTGTCGGGGCGCGCATCTTCCTTCCGTCGCCGGGACTGGCTTGTGTGTGCTTTTTCTTCGCCCTCCGGTTTTTTATCCCGGGCAGAACGGCCGCGTCCGGACTGGTTTTTATTGGACGCTTTCTTGCGGCGATCATTTTTGGTTTCGGTGCCCGAGTCTGCGTCACGGTGTGATTGTCCACCGCGTGCAGTTTTCCCGGTTCCCGACCTGGGGGGTGCTTTACGCTGTTTCTCTTCCGGTTTGGTTTCAGTTACCGGAGCCGGCTCGGCCGCCTCGCCGATCCGGGCCGAAAATAAACGTTTTACCAAACCGGGCTTCGCGGGGGCGGGGGCGGGGGCGGGCGCGGGAGCGGCCGGGGGCGTTGGCGCGACAGTCGGGCGCTTGCCCGGGACAATACCTTTGACGGCTGCCTCGGTACGCTTGGCAGCTACTGCAGGAAGCAGGCTTTCGCTGTCATCCTCCTCTTCAGGCACCAGGCCATAACTGGAGTCCGTAGTTTGAATTACCTCATCATCATCTCGAATTCGCTGCACTTCGAAATGGGGTGTTTCCATATTGGGATTGGGCACGATCACGACCCTGACGTGCTGGTGCTCTTCAATGAGTGTAATATTCTGGCGTTTCTCGTTGAGCAGAAAGGTTGCTACGGTGACCGGTAGAATGGCATGAATCTGGGCGGTCCGGTCTTTAAAGGATTCCTCCTCGATCAGGCGCATTACTGACAGCGCCATCGACTCAATGCTGCGGATCGTGCCATGGCCATTACAGCGGGGGCAAACCAGGGTGGTGGTTTCTCCGAGCGACGGTCGCAGCCGCTGGCGCGACATTTCCATCAGGCCAAACCGGGAAATGCGCCCAACCTGAATCCGGGCGCGATCGAGTTTCAATGCGTTGCGCAGGCGATTTTCGACTTCCCGCTGGTTGCGGTTGCTGGTCATGTCGATAAAGTCGATAACCACCAGTCCGCCCATATCGCGCAGCCGCAGTTGGCGGGCGACTTCGTCGGCGGCTTCGAGGTTGGTTTGCAGCGCAGTTTCCTCAATATCACTGCCCTTGGTTGCCCGTGATGAATTGATATCGATCGACAGCAGAGCTTCGGTGGGATCAATAACGATCGATCCGCCCGAGGGAAGTTTTACCTCGCGCTGGAACGCAGTCTCGATCTGGCTCTCGATGTGGTAACGATTGAACAGTGGAACGTTGTCCCGGTACAGCTTGATCTTGCTCTGGTAATGGGGCATTACCTGGCTGATAAATTCATACGCTTCCCGGTGTACCTGCTCGTTGTCGATCATCACTTCGGCAATGTCACGCCGCAGGTAGTCCCGGATCGCGCGAATAATGAGGTTTGTCTCCTGATACACGAGAAAGGGTGCGCGGTTCTCCAGCGCCGCCTTGGTTATGGCTTCCCAGAGCTGCAGCAGATAGTCGAGGTCCCACTGCAGTTCTTCAATATTCTTGCCAACACCAGCGGTCCGGATGATCACTCCGCATGCTTCGGGAATCGTCAATTGCGCCATGATCTCCTTGAGCTCGGAGCGATCATCACCCTCGATGCGACGCGACACGCCACCGGCACGGGGGTTGTTCGGCATCAGCACCAGGTAGCGACCCGCCAGACTGATAAACGTGGTCAGCGCCGCGCCTTTATTGCCGCGCTCTTCTTTCTCCACCTGGACAATAAGTTCCTGGCCTTCCTTGATGACTTCCTTGATGCTGACACGTCCCTTGCCCGAGGGCTCCTTGACAAAGTATTCCCGGGAGATTTCTTTCATCGGCAGGAAACCATGGCGTTCGGAGCCAAAATCGACGAACGCCGCTTCGAGGCTGGGTTCGACGCGGGTGATCTTACCGCGGTAAATATTGGATTTGGTTTGCTGGCGGGAGCCGGATTCAATATCCAGATCGTACAGGCGCTGCCCATCTACCAGGGCGACTCGCAACTCCTCGGGTTGGGTTGCGTTGATTAACATTCTTTTCATATTGCACTATTGTCCGTTGGGCGAAATCCCAAGACAACAGGCCGGGAACAGCAGAGCGCCGCTTAAGAAAAATATAGCTGCCATAACGACCGGGTTACAGTACCCGAGCATTCTGGAGCAGAATCCTTTTTATTAATTCCTAAGCACATTAACTGTATATATAACAGCTAGTTATCGTTCATTCCTGGTGCTACGTATAGATACAATAAAGAAGTTATGACAGCTCGCAACAAGCCCCTCCAGAGGGCCGTCCAACGGCTTGACCGTCACCCCCAGGGCTTTTACGTGGTCCCCGGGAAAGTACGCTGTCGATGTCACTGTGTAATTACCTGCTATGGCCTGGCCTGGGCGTCAATCGGTTTGTTGGTTAACCCGGTAGCCTCTTCTCTACCTCGTCTGGTAGCCCGCCTGCCTTTTTGCCGGTTCGGAAGCTGTAAGTTGCTTCCCTGATTACCCTGTTCCTGCACTTCTTATTTAATCGAGTAGCCTGTTATCTGGTTCACGCGATTACTACATTCCACGCATCCCTGTCCTGCCGGACTCCGTGCCTGGCATAGATAAGGTTGCATGACTGAAACTGGTCAGGTTGGCCATAAATGTGTTGGCCTAACCGTATCAATTAAGGGGCTCAGCTAGTAAAATGCCGGACGTTTTAACGTTGGCTGTTGTAAGTGTTTCCACCGCTATCCGAGCGCGCACAATATAGCAATAAATTATTGCTACATCAATCGATTAGTAAGCTCCTGCAAAACACTACTCCCGATTCAACCCGGTCATGAGGAACGCGTGTCAAAGGTCCAGCAAGTAGAGATTGGCGATAGTAACGTTGGCCAGCGGGTCGATAATTTTCTGTCTACCCGATTAAAAGGGGTTCCCAAATCGCGAATTTACCGAATGATCCGCAAGGGTGAAGTGCGTGTCAACAAGGGTCGTATCAAGCCGGAATACAAGTTGTGCCTGAGCGACGTGGTTCGGATTCCGCCCGTGCGGCAGAGTGAATCCGGGTTGGAGACCGCAGGTAGCCAGAATCTGCAACGGGTGCTCGATGCAATCATCTATGAGGACGAACGACTGATCGTGGTGAACAAGCCGTCCG
>CAMYKE010000197.1 GCA_947258895.1 uncultured Pseudomonadales bacterium
CGCCTTCTCGACTGCGAACTCCGAATGCGCCAGCGCGATAAATGCGGCCTGCCGATCGGTCATGTTTCTGGCGTTGTCATACTGGGCCTGGCATAACGCAAGGTATTCAGGCTCCTTGAGCAACATCAGGTGCGCCAGGCAAGAATTTTTCAGGCTGCGCCGCGCAATATCCGGAGCCAGCGGGCGGTATTCAGCGTCATCCCGGTTAGCCCGGTAGCATTCCAGCAGGGTTGGCGCCAACTGCCGGGCGACTTCCTCGCATACGAACTGCCGCGCATGATGAATCGCATCCACATCGATGACGGCAGAAATTTCACCTAGATAGGCAGCAGAGGGAATTTCCAGCATCCGCGCCAGCATTGCCTGGTCCAGTGCCGCAACCTGCCCGCCGTTTGCCAGCACGCCGCGCAAGGCCGCGATGAGCCGTTCATCCAGGCTGAAATCCTCACCTAGCTGGTACGCCCTGATATTATCCTGAATTGCCATGACGGCGAGTTGCTGCCCCGCGTCCCAGCGATTGAAACCGTCCCGGTCGTGCTGCATCAGGAACATCAGGTCATCGCGGCTGTAGTTGTATTGCAGCTTTACCGGCGCCGAAAAGCCCCGTAGCAGTGACGGCAGCGGCCGCTCATCGATATTATCAAATACGAAGGATTGCTCGGTTTCGGTGATCTCCAGCACCGTGTCAACCAGTTCCTCGCCACCCGGCGAGATCAATCCCATAGCCAGCGGTATGTGCAAGGGTTGCTGCGTCTCGTCCGCATCAATATCGGGACGAGTTTGCCGCACCCGCAGCTGATACACCCCCTCTTCGCTATCATAGCTATCGCTCACGGCAAGCGCAGGGGTGCCACGCTGTCCATACCAGTGCTGAAACTGGCCAAGGTCGACACCACTGGCATCGGCCATCGCAGCAATAAAATCCTCGGTGGTCACCGCCTGGCCATCATGGCGTTCAAAGTAGAGGTCCGACCCGCGCCGAAACGCCTCCGGACCCAATAACCGGTATAACATGCGGATCACCTCCGCGCCCTTCTCGTACACAGTCAGGGTATAAAAGTTGGCAATCTCCATGTAGGCTTCGGGTCGGATCGGATGGGACATGGGTCCGGCGTCCTCCGCAAATTGCAGGGTACGCAACACGCTGACATCGTCGATACGCTTGACCGTTCGGGAATTCATATCCGCCGAAAACTCCTGGTCACGAAACACGGTGAAGCCTTCCTTCAGGCTGAGCTGGAACCAGTCCCGGCAGGTTACCCGGTTTCCGGACCAGTTATGGAAGTACTCATGCGCCACCACGCCCTCGATGCGCTGGTAGGCAGCATCTGTCGCTGTCTCGGGATTAGCCAGCACGCAGGATGAATTAAAAATATTCAGTCCCTTGTTCTCCATGGCACCCATATTGAAATCATTTACCGCGACGATCATAAAAATATCGAGATCATACTCGCGGCCATACACTTCTTCGTCCCAGCGCATGGCGCGCTGCAGGGATTCCATCCCGTGGCTACATTTATCCTTGTTTTCCGCCTCGACAAATATGCGCAGGTCGATACTGCGACCGCTGCAGGTCGTAAACGTATCCGCAATGCAATACAGGTCGCCGGCGACCAGCGCGAACAGGTAGGCGGGCTTTTTGAACGGATCGTGCCAGCTCACCCAGTGCCGGCCATCGCCGGTTTCCCCGCGATCCACGTCATTGCCATTTGACAGCAGTACCGGATAGCGGGCTTTGTCGGCCGAGATGACCGTGGTAAAAACCGACATCACATCGGGGCGATCAAGGTAGTAGGTGATCTTGCGAAAACCCTCGGCCTCACACTGGGTACAGAACATGGCGCTGGACTTGTACAGCCCCTCCAGCGACGTGTTGTCCTGGGGACGAATCTCGGTAACGCACTCCAGTTCAAAGCATTTGGGCACCTCGGCAATGGTGAGTTGTTCGGCGTCCACTTCGAACTCACTATCCGCCAGTTCGCAACCGTTGATCGCCAATCGCTTCAACTCCAGATCGACGCCGTCCAGCACCAACGGTCGCGGGTCTTCGCGGGGCCAGTCCGGGTTCAGCCGGATCTGCAAATTACTCTTGACCAGCGTCGTCGCTTCACCCAATTCAAAATCCAGGCGGGTGGAGTCGATCAGGTAACAGGGGATACGGTAATTCTTGAGCCGGATTTCGCCGGGTTGAGATTCTTTCATAGTCTTTTCACCAATCTAACAGTCTGTCATACCAGCTATGGTAGTGGATCGCCGGGAGACCGGATCGTCTTCCGGAGCGGTTTCGACTCGCACGACTGACTACGCGACCTCGAGTTCAATCTCGTAGCTGGCAAATTTACGCACATTCAGGACCCCGGTATCCAGGATCAGGTATTGCCCCTTGATACCCTGCAGCACACCCTCGACCAATGGCTCCTTATCGAGGTTATGGGAGACGATCTTGCGCGGATATTGCAGCACCGGGTATTCAATATTCACTGTTTCTGCAGCGGCGACTTCCTGCACCGCCTGTAACCCGAACCGCTCCTGTAATTGCAGCAGTTCCGGTCGACACTCCGCCAGCAATTCATCCCGCCGGGTAGTAAGGGACTCGGGACTGGTATCGCCCTTGAGCATCGTCCGCCAATTGGTTTTATCCGCAACGTGCGCCTTGAATATTACTTCCGCCAGGCCGGACTGGTAGCGCGAGTCGACGGCCAGCATCGGCAGCGCCTGCACCGCGCCCTGGTCGATCCAGCGCGACGGGATGTTCTCCTCGCGGGTAATCCCGACCTTGATTCCCGACGAATTCGCCAGGTAGACATAATGGCGGCGCATGCAATGCTGCTCGCCCCATTCGGGCTCGCGGCAGGTACCCGCGTCATAATGACACTTCTCCGGACTCACGATACAGGAATCGCATTGCGCGAGGCGGGTAAAACAGGGATAGCAGTAGCCCTGGTTAAAACTCTTGCGGGTCAGGCGATCGCAATGCACACAATGAATCACGCCACTGAATTTGAGTGCGACACGCTTTTCCAGCCAGTCATTGAGCTCGAGACGATTATCCCCGCAACGGAGCGAATAGCGCACCGGGCTCTCCAGCTCCACGCTCATCTTACGCAGTTGCAGGGTCGCGTTCATAACCACGAATCAGGCGTCATCGCCGCGCGCAACGATGTCAATTGTGTCCACGCCGCGAGACTCACGATCACGCTTGCAAGCGTGTTCCATATATCCGGTACGCTGCTGCTCGGGCACATGGGCGTGCTCGTAACTGATGATTGCCTGCATGCACAATTCGCGCTGCGCGGTGGTTAATGCACGGCCGTCGGGCCAGCGTCCCAGCTCCAGGGAGCGCTTTAAATCGCAGTACGTTTCCGGACTTAGCCGACGCGAAAACTCGGTAAACTCGTGCGCCATCGTTCAATTATCCTCGCGATGGGGTTTGAGGAAGTAAGCCAGCAGTACGGCTGACCCCAGGCCTGCCAACAGACCGGTCAGATGCGCCGCATTGGCCATCCGGCCAAAGCCGAGGCTGGCGGTAATATCCGTGAAGCCCAGCAGCAACCAGACCAGCATGAAGCCCATCAGGGCGGGTGGGAAACCGTACGCTTGCCGCGGGCGCATACGATCCCACAGCCAGCAGTATCCGAGGATTCCATATACTACCCCGGACATACCGCCGAAATTTGAACCCGTTAGCGAATATTGTGCCACATTGGAAATCGCGGCATATCCCAGCACCAGACCCAGCATCAGCAGGCTGGAATTACGCGACTCTATCTTTTGTCCAAATACCCATAATAACAGCAGGTTAAAAGTCAAATGCATGAGGCTGAAGTGGAGGAAGATCGGGGTTATCAGACGCCAGTATTCATGGGATTCGATGAGGTAGGCAGGTGAACCCACCCGCAGCCAGCCATATACTGTTTCGTTCAGGGTGGTTGCCATTAGCAATGTCACCAGCAAACTGGCCAGGATCAGGCTCGCCACCACCGGGGCAGCACGCAGGCTGTAATAGATGCGCCGCCCGGAAAAGGAATCATAGAAACTCAGCGGCTCACGTTGCAGGGCACTGCGCTGCGCCGCCAGCTCGCCTTGCGAAAAATGCTGGTAGGCACTGCGCGCCTGCTCAATTTGTTCGTCCCTGGCCACCCATAGCACTTGCTGGCCGGCCTGTTCGCTGATTCGGTGAGGAATATCCTGCGCCCAAAGATAGCGGCTCAACTGGCGCAAGTCCTCATCGGCACTCAAGACTAACACTCGCTTCATACTGCAATATCAACCACTTATTTCAGGCTATCCAAAAAGCC
>CAMYKE010000198.1 GCA_947258895.1 uncultured Pseudomonadales bacterium
GCTGCACTCCCGCCGCCCGGCTGATCCAGGTCTGCCAGAGTGTATCCACCGCCAGATGCAACGCTCGCTCAGCGCCGGGTCGCAGGACATAGGGTGCATGACCCAGCAATTGGGGATAGAAATCCGCTGCCGGCAGCGGCGCCAGCAGCAGTGGCACCGGGCTATCGCCGTCGCTGAACAGTTGCCACTGACGGGGGGCCCTGGAGCTGCTGCCGAGGCTCAGGCCAGGCGCGTCGTGCAGGGCCGGCGTGTCGAGCACTGTATACCGCCGTGACAGGCCGTCGCGCTGCACCAGCACCCGGCTGTCACGCTCCAGCAGACGCTCCGCGAGCGCCTTGTATTCGGCCGGCGTTATGTGCATGCTCGCCAGGGGCGCGAGCGCCAGCACGCTGGCCAGCACGCGCCAGCACCAGCCGAAGCGCTGCTCATTCTCCAGCAGTAACGCCGCCAGCAGCGGCATCAGTACCAGCAGCCATAAGCTCGGCAGCAAGCCCAGCAGATCTATTACGGGCAGCATCAGCAGCGCACCGGCGGCGCCGGCGAGTAAATCCACGGCATAGATACGGCCGGCCTGCTGTGGCCAGCGTACAAAACACACGGTTACAAACAGGGCGCCGCAGAGAAAGGTCGGGACCAGGCACAGGCCATAGCAAGCCAGCCAGGCGACCTGCTGCCACTGCCAAGGCAGGGCAAGCATGTTGAGGGGTAGCCGGCTGGCCAGCCAAATGCCGGTCGCCAGAGCAACCGCGGTACCCAGGGCCGAAGCCTGCAACCAATTTCGATACTGGCGCTGAGCGGCACCGGCCCGCAGCGCAACCAGCACCCCTGCAACACCAAACCCGAGCAGTGCCAGGGCAATGACCAGTGCCGCCAGGTGATGCCAGTGCTGTATGGCAATCAGTCGCGATAACCATAGCTGGGAGGCCAGCAAGGTAGCCGATAGCAGTCCCAGCGCCAGCAGTTCCCGGGCTTGCGGACGCTGCTCGAATGCCATTAGCGTCCGCCGGTAAGCGGCACGAATACCACCGGCAGCAAACTGCGGGTGCTGACCTTTCCCTGCTTATCCTTGAGTACCAGCAGCAAGCGCTGACTGCCCCATTTGGGGCCGACCGGAATCACCATACGCCCGCCGGGCTTGAGTTGTTCCAATAGCGGTGGCGGAATATGCCGCGCCGCCGCGGTGACCAGAATGCGATCGAAGGGCGCGTGGGTCGGCCAGCCATAGTAGCCATCGCCTTCTCGACTGGCGATGCGGCTGTATCCCAAGCGGTTGAAGCGCTGGCGGACGGCTTCCGCCAGAGGCGCGATTATCTCGATGCTGTAGACCTGGTCTGTCAATTCGGCCAGGACCGCGGCCTGGTACCCCGAACCGGTTCCCACTTCCAGCACCTTCATGCCGGGGGCAACCTCGGCCAGCTGGCTCATGAGCGCAACAATGTAAGGTTGGGAAATGGTCTGGCCCATGCCGATGGCTAACGGCCGGTCTTCGTAGGCACGGCCAACGCTGGCGGACGGTACGAACCGGTGCCGAGGCACCCGGCCCATTGCAGCCAGGACCCGCTCGTCGGTCACCCTGGTCTCGGCATGACCGTGTTGCCGGAGTTCGCGCACCATGCGCGCTCGATCGAGGTAGCGGTCGGGCTCGGCAAATACCGGCGTAACGGTGAACTGCCGGACCGGTGACAGTAGTATCAGCAACAACATCAGCAGCACTGACCTTGTAAGTGCTGTGGTAAGGCAAGGCATTGGACCTGACCTCCGCAAGCGAAGAGCTCAGTAGCAGTCCATCATTCGGGCGCGAAGCGCGCCGCAGGTCCACTCGCTGGCATTTTTGCTGCGTCCTGGCCAGCGGATGGGCGGGATCAAACAGGACTGCACCGGACACAAAAGCAGCAAACTCCAGCATAAACCTGCCGAGTCAAAAATGCCAACCTCACTTGAGCCCCGCGCTTTGGCACAACGGATGTCACGAATACACGGAATCGTGCTTGGGGGCTGGATTTGAAAAAGGCAGCCGTTACCGGAGCCCCTAGACTCCGGGAGGCTCTGGCTGGAAGATGATTGCCACGTAGCTGGCCTAAAAACCACCATCACTTGCAAGCCGATATGCGATCTGTAGCACTCCGGTTTTCAGTGCCATTCCCGGGTCAGCTTTGCGTGCCAATCAGCAGTCAGAAGAACAGATGTAATTGCACGAAGCTCTCCTCGCGGTTCTCCAGCGCGTTGCCGTTGTCACTATCAATCTGACGAAAACCGGCCCGAACCTGCGTCAAAGACCAGGGGAAGTACTCCCATACCACGCTGCCCCGATAGCGAACCTCCTCTGTTAGCAGGTCCGAGAGGAGCGCCTCCACGGTGAGCTTGAGGTTGTGCTCTCTGCGCACTGCATAGTTAGCCTCCAGCAATACCGCATCCAGGGTGCTGTCGGGCAATCCGAAGCCATCGTCGTCGATTCGAGCCCACTCGGCCAGCCAGCTAACGTCACCGGTCTTGAGTCCGAGATAGTGCATTACCAGTACCCGGGTGCCGAAGGCGGGCGCGACTATGATTGGAGCGAATGGTTAACCAGTTCTTATGTAGGTAGCCACTGGATAGTCAGCTACGGGCCGGGAGAAAACTGGCTTGCCGATAGCGAGCGTACCCATTCACTGGAACTGATCTATCAATATTCGCTACCGCTGCAGTTAACCCTGGATCTCAGCGCAGGAAAGGTGATCGCGGAAGACAGTGCCTTGTGGGATTATCGCTACCTGGGAGTTGGCATCAGTCGCAGCATTGGCCAACTCGCAGTTCGTTTCGCTATTGCGACTACCAACGACCAGACGCGCAAGTTTATGGGTGATGCCATTGCCGGGACTCACTCCCAGGTCCAGTTATCCTGGTCCTTCTGAGGAGCATTGCCAACTCCTCGATCATTGAACGAATCTGTTTGTTGATGCAGATTTGCTGCCGTCACTACTAGCAGGTAGCGCAGTATCGATGCCGACAACAAAACGCTAACAACATAACTTCACCCCTAATTTCAAATACAAGCGCTCGTCGCCTATTTCAAAGGCCCATAGAAATTTCAGTAGCGGGATTTCCCGGATGGTTCGAAGAACCGCGCAGGTCATAATGCTGTCGGTGCCAACTCCTCCATCCGGACGTTACTAACTTTTACGCCGGGAAAAGCGCACGATCTCAACGAGGGAGAGTCAGAGCTTCAGTATGCATCCCAAGAACTGATTGATGACAAGGAGAAATGCAGTGAACGAAGATTCGATCTCTCAACTTAGCCGTCGCGACGCTCTGAAGTTATCGGCCGTGGCGCTGGCGGGGCTTGCTTGTCCATGGCAGACTGCCCAGGCGTCGAATGAGGCCATTACAAAGACCATCCCCAAATCGGGAGAAAGCCTGTCGGTAATCGGAATGGGGTCGTCGCGAACCTTCAACGACTACCGTGACCCTCGGACGGGGAAGGAACTCACTGGTATCCTCCAGGCATTTTTCGACAAGCAGGGTCAGCTGATCGATTCTTCACCCATGTACGGACCTGCCGAAACGGCTATCGGTCAGTTACTGAAGAACGTCAATGGTAAACAGGGGATGTTCGCTGCGACCAAGGTGTGGACCGATGGCAAACAGCAGGGCATCGATCAGATGAATGCCTCCTTCGGCAAGCTGGGCGTCGAGGTGATGGACCTGATGCAAATCCACAACCTGCGTGACTGGCAAATACATCTGAATACCCTCCGGGACTGGAAAGAGCAGGGCAAGATCCGTTACCTGGGCATCACCACCTCACACGGCCGTTTTCATTCCGAACTGCTCGATATCATGGCCCGTGAGCCGCTGGATTTTGTCCAGTTCAGCTACAATATCGTGGACCGCGAGGTCGAGAACAGCCTGTTGCCGATGGCCGCGGACAAGGGCATAGCCACCCTCATCAACCGTCCCTTCGCGCGCGGCGACCTGTTCAGGAAGGTCAAAGGTAAGAACGTGCCCGAATGGGCGAGCGAATTCGGCTGTAACAGTTGGGGACAGTTCTTCCTCAAGTTTGTGGTGAGTCACCCTGCGGCCACCTGCGTAATCCCTGCTACCTCCAAACTCAAACACATGATCGATAATATGGGCGCCAACTACGGGCGACTCCCGAACGACAAAGAGCGCCAGCGCATGATCGCGTTCATAGCTAGCTAGCCGCCATATCTCACTGATTCGGCGATCCACTGCCCAGAAGCCTTGTCAGTACAGTGCGAATTGCCTATTTGGTTTCTCGCCGGATCTTGCACG
>CAMYKE010000199.1 GCA_947258895.1 uncultured Pseudomonadales bacterium
CAACAAGCAGCGCCTGGTTGATTATGTGTACGAGGAAACGGGAGTCCGTTTCGATATTCAGAGCATGTTTGATGTGCAGGTGAAACGTATTCACGAGTACAAGCGGCAATTGCTCAATGTGCTGCATGTGATCCATCTGTACGATCGCATTCTGCGAGGCGATGGAGACACGGTCCTGCCGCGGTCGGTGCTGATCGGCGGCAAGGCAGCGCCCGGCTATGTGATGGCCAAGACGATCATCAAGCTGATAAATAGCGTCTCCAGTGTCATCAACAGTAACCCCGAGGTGAAGGGACGCCTGCAACTGGTTTTCGTGCCCAATTATCGGGTCACTGCGATGGAGATCATCTGCCCGGCTACCGACCTTTCCGAGCAGGTATCCACCGCCGGCAAGGAAGCGTCGGGGACGGGAAATATGAAGTTTATGATGAACGGCGCCCTGACCATTGGTACGCTCGATGGCGCCAACATCGAAATGCTGGAGCAGGTTGGGGAGGATAATTTCTTCCTGTTTGGCCTGGATGCAGCGGCCGTTGGCAAGCTGCGCAAAGAGTATGACCCGAGCGCGATTATCGAGGCGGACAAGGATCTTAATCGGGTAATGACCCTGCTCGAGGGAGGCCACTTCAATGCGGAAGAGCCCGGTATTTTCGACGCGATTTGCCGTTCGCTGCGAGACCCCCATGACCAGTGGGTTACCGTGGCGGATTTTCGCAGCTATGTGGATGCCCAGGCGCGTGCCGCCGACGCCTACCAGGACCGGGAACAGTGGACGCGAATGAGTATCCTGAATACGGCGGCCAGCGGGTTTTTCTCCAGTGATCGTACTATCCGCCAGTATGCGGAGGAAATCTGGGGTTTGCCCGCGACGGCTGGTAGCGCTCAGGTGCAGGGTTGGGAATGAGGGGTTGATGTAAAGTGCAGTAAGCCGAGTAATCGAATTTGATATACACACCAGTGAGAGGCAATTATGAGTATGCAACAACAACGTTACGTTAGTCGCTTGACCAAGGATACAATGGCCCTGGTGCTGGCCGGGGGCAGGGGATCGCGTTTGTATGAATTGACCGACTGGCGGGCCAAGCCGTCGGTATACTTCGGTGGCAAATCCAGGATCATCGATTTCCCGCTCTCGAACTGTATCAACTCCGGCATTCGGCGAGTGGGCGTGCTGACCCAGTACAAGGCGCACTCGTTAATCCGCCACCTGGTGCATGGCTGGACCGATTTCCGTGCCGAACTCAACGAGTTCGTCGATGTCCTCCCCGCATCACAGCGTACCTCGAACGCATGGTATGAGGGCACTGCCGACGCCATTTACCAGAACCTCGATATTATTCGCGAGCAACACCCGAAGTATGTTGCGATCCTGTCGGGTGATCATATTTACAAGATGGACTATGGTGAAATGCTGGCGTATCACGTCGAAAACGATGCCGACATGACGGTTTCCTGCCTGGAAGTCCCGATTGCTGAGGCCGCCGGCGCCTTTGGGGTGATGACCGTTGACACCGAAAACCGGATCCTGAAATTTGATGAGAAGCCCGAACATCCCACGCCGGTGCCCGATAACCCCGAGCTCACCCTGGCCTCCATGGGTAACTATATCTTCAATACCGATTTCCTGTTCGAGCAGTTGATCAAGGACGCCAACGATCCGGATTCAGAACATGATTTCGGTAAAAACCTCATTCCCGGGATCATCAAGGATCACAGTATTTTCAGTTATCCGTTTCGCGACCCGAAAACGGACAAGCCCGCCTACTGGCGCGACGTCGGCACGCTGGATGCCTATTGGGAGGCGAACATGGAACTGATCACCGTGAATCCCGAGCTGAATTTGTACGACCGCGATTGGCCGATCCTCACCCGCCAGGTCCAGTTGCCCCCTGCCAAATTTGTTTTTAGTGAGAAAAACCGGCGCGGGATGGCGCTTGACTCGATGGTCTCCGGAGGCTGCATTATCTCGGGGGCAGAGCTGAAGGGTTCGCTGTTGTTCAACGGTGTTCATATGCATTCCTACGCGGAAGTAACCGACTCCGTGATCCTGCCAGATGTCGATATCGGTCGCGGTTGCAAGATCAACAAGGCGATCATCGACGCCTATTGCCGGATACCGCCCGAGACGGAAATTGGCGTCAATCATGACGATGACCGGGAGCGCGGCTTCCGGGTCACGGAAAATGGCGTCGTGCTCGTTACCCCGGACATGTTGGACCAGGGTCCATTTTCTCGATAAGGCGGCGCTCATGATTCAGCAGATTACAACCAGCCCGTTTGAGGGCCAGAAGCCCGGCACATCGGGGCTTCGCAAAAAAGTCCGGGTGTTCCAGCAACAGCATTACCTGGAAAATTTCGTACAGTCCATTTTCGACAGCCTCGAGGGTTACCAGGGCCAGACGCTGGTCGTGGGTGGTGATGGCCGGTACTACAACCAGGACGCGATCCAGGTCATTCTCAAGATGGCCGCCGCCAATGGCTTTGCCAGGGTGCTGGTGGGGCGTGCCGGTATCCTGTCGACCCCCGCGGTGTCGGCGGTGATTCGCAAACATGGCGCCTATGGCGGCATTGTGCTGTCCGCGAGCCATAACCCGGCAGGGCCGAATGAAGACTTCGGCATCAAGTACAACATTGGCAACGGCGGCCCCGCGCCCGAGAAGATCACCGACGCGATATACACCCACACCCAGGAAATCAGCAGCTATAAAATCCTGGAGCATGCAGATATCGACCTCGGATCCCTGGGCGAGTCGCGGCTGGGCAACCTCCTGGTCGAGGTCATCGATCCGGTAGCCGACTACGCGGAGTTGATGGAGACGCTGTTCGATTTTGACCGGATTAGCGCATTAATAAAGTCCAATCACTTCCGGATGCGTTTCGACGCGATGCACGCCGTGACCGGGCCCTATGCCCGGGCCATCCTCTGCGACCGCCTCGGCGCGCCGGAAAACACCCTGGTGCGCGGCACGCCCGAGGCCGATTTCGGCGGTTGTCATCCCGACCCGAACCTGGTGCACGCGCACATGCTGGTCAACGAAATGAACAGTGCGGATCCGCCGAACTTCGGCGCAGCATCGGATGGCGACGGCGACCGTAACATGATCCTGGGGGCCGGCTTCTACCTGAATCCGTGCGACAGCCTGGCGATCCTGGCCGCCAACGCAACACTGGTGCCGGGGTACGAGGATGGCCTCGCCGGGGTAGCGCGATCGATGCCAACCAGTGGCGCAGTCGACCTGGTTGCAAAGGCGCTCGATATCCCCTGTTTTGAAACACCTACCGGTTGGAAATTTTTTGGCAATTTGCTGGATGCGGGCAAGATCACCCTGTGCGGTGAGGAAAGTTTTGGCACCGGTTCCAACCACGTGCGCGAGAAAGACGGTCTGTGGGCGGTACTATTCTGGCTGAATGTCATCGCCAGCCGGCAACAGTCGCTCGAGGAGATTGTCCGTTCGCACTGGGCGGAATATGGCCGGACCTATTTTACCCGCCATGATTATGAAGCGGTACCGAGCGACAAGGCAGACGCCATGATGCGCGCGCTACAGGCGCGCCTGATGACGCTGAACGGCACTACGGTTGCCGGTCACGATATTGTGTCGGCGGATAACTTCAGTTACCTGGACCCGGTCGACGGCAGTGAAAGCAGTGGCCAGGGGGTACGGGTGTTTACCGCCGGTGGCGGACGCATAGTGTATCGGTTATCCGGTACCGGAACCGAGGGTGCTACGCTGCGCGTGTATATCGAGAATCACGAAACCGATGCCGCGCTCCATGACCAGGATCCGCAACAGGCGCTGGCAAGTCTTATCAGTGCAGCGCGTGAGGTCATTGCGCTCGAGGAGCATACCGGTCGCGTTGAACCCGATGTGGTCACCTGAGGTGTGCGGGGTATAGCCCGACCGCCTGGCGGCAACTGGCACTCGCCATGGCGGCAGCGCGGGTTCGAATCGGTCGCAGTGGCACCTTCGCGCCGGCGGGGGCCTGTTGTGTCGCATTGCAGCGGCATACCGAGGGAAGCTAAGCGGGGTCGTGTCATATGATCACGATAACGAACGGTTTACGATCGACAACCCGCTTGCTCTAACAAGACAATTGGCGAGGAAACAACGCTTTATGGCTACTTCACCCAGAATACTGATGGTTGCAGCGGAAAACGATGCGCTCCCCCGAGGCAAGGTTGGCGGTATCGGCGATGTAGTGCGGGACGTGCCGACGGCACTGGCAGAGCAGGGTTGCCGGGTCGCTACCGGGCGCGGAAAAAACGACCAGCATCTGCATCAACTTCCGGGGCGTCACGATTGGCGCAGACTTGTACCGGGTTCCAGCCAAAAAGCCGCACAAGGGCGTGACCCAATGGGTGATAGATCATCCCGGCCTGGCTCCCTGCGGCGCGGGTAACGTGTACTGCGATGACGGGCCGGGGCGGCCGTTTGCTACCGATGCAACAAAATATGCCCTGTTTTGCACCGTCGTTGCCGAATTCCTGAAAGCCAAACAGTTTGGCAAAGTCGATGTGGTGCACCTGCACGACTGGCATGCCGCGATGTTGCTGATACTGCGGCGCTATCATCCTGCCTATGCAGTCTTAAAACCGATGAAGTTTGTCTATACCATCCACAATCTCGCGCTGCAGGGCATCCGCCCGCTGGTGGGCGATGAATCGGCACTTGCAACCTGGTTTCCGGGATTGGAGACCGATGAAGAAATTCTCGATACCCGCTGGCCTGATTGTATTAACCTGATGCGAGCGGGTATTCGGCTGGCCGACAAGGTACATGCGGTCTCCCCAAGCTATGCCAAGGAAATCCTGCGACCCAGTTCCATCGAGGAACACGGCTACTTCGGTGGCGAAGGTCTCGAGGAGGACCTGCAGGAGGCGCAGCAGCAGGGGCGCCTGCTGGGAATTCTCAACGGCTGCGAGTATCCGAAAGATGCAGGGCAGCCGAAGTTGAGCCAAAAACAATTAGTGTCGCTCCTGGAAAAACAGGTATTGCAATGGATCGCCGGCACCGGGACGGTGCAGGCAACGCACTATATTGCGGATCGTGGCATCGCTAGATTTGCCTCGCGCACCAGGCAAATCCTGATTACCAGCGTCGGTCGTATCACCGACCAGAAAGCACGTTTGTTTCGCCAGCCGTTAGCCGACGGCCGCACGGCGCTAGCCGGCTTGCTTGATATCCTGGCGGGGCGCGGCACGTTTCTATGCGTGGGCAGCGGCGACCCGCAGTACGAACAGTTCCTGCTGGAAACCAGCGCAGAG
>CAMYKE010000200.1:0-4241 GCA_947258895.1 uncultured Pseudomonadales bacterium
CGGCGGAAATCCAGAAGCTGCTGAACCAGTGCAATGCCCTGCGTGACGAAGTGCTGCAGCTCTCCCACAAGGAACGCTTTGTGGAAGCGAGCGCCTCGCGCAAGAAGACTCAATCGAGCTCGGAAAAAGAGCGCCGTGAAGCGCTGCTGGAACGCAGTTTCGTGTTTGAGGGTGTGTTTGGTGAGAATCCAAAACTTCTGGAGGCCCTCGAAATCTGCGAAAAGGCCGCGCCCACGGACCTGCCGGTGCTGATCGACGGCGAAAGCGGCACCGGTAAAGAGTTGATGGCCAAGGTGATACACGCCAACGGTAGCCGCGCCGACCAGCCATTGATCTCGGTAAACTGTGGCGCGATACCCGACAGTTTGCTGGAATCGGAGCTCTTCGGCCACAAGAAAGGGGCGTTTACTGGCGCCACCGCTGACCGCAAGGGAAAGTTCGAGAGTGCGGATGACGCCACCATCTTTCTTGACGAGATCGGGGAACTGCCCCTGCAGAGCCAGGTAAAGCTGCTGCGTGTCCTGCAATCCAACGAAATTCAGCGGGTCGGCTCAGACCAGCTCATTCAGGTGGATGCGCGCGTCGTTGCCGCAACCAACAAAAATCTGAAGGAACTCAGCGAAAAGGGCCGCTTTCGCGAGGATCTCTACTATCGCCTTAGCGTTATCCAGGTGACGCTGCCGCCATTACGGGAACGCAAGGACGAGATTCCACTGCTGAACGAATATTTTGTCGATGAGGCGGCCGAGCGACTCGACCGCAGCCCCATTCAGATGACGAAAGCATTACAAAATTTTCTGCTGCGCTACGACTTCCCCGGGAACATCCGCGAGTTGCGCAATATTATCTACCGACTATCCTGCCTCGCGGGAACGACCGCCGACCTGGAGCACCTGTCGGAATCGATACGGCCGAGCAACGCTGCGACACCGAAGACGATCGGTAGTCAGCACGAAGTGGATCCGGATGCATCGCTCGCCGATGTAAAGAAAGCAGCGAGCGACGAAGCCGAAAAGCTGTTCCTGGAAAACGGGCTCAGAGAGGTGAACGGAAAAGTCGTCGAGCTGGCGCGGCGCATCGAAATGAATCGCTCCCATCTGCAAACCCTGCTCAAAAAGCACGGCATCCAATCGAAGGACTTTCGTCCCCAGGCGGCGAACAAATCCTGATTTCACGATCTGGTTAAAAAAGAAGAAAAGACCCGGAGGCCTTTTCTTCAAGGGGGGGGGTGGGGAGAGAAGTAAATCCTGTCCAGCTGCGGGCTACAGGGCAGACTCAAGAGCAGAAGGTAAATGCTCCTCGAGATAGCTGTTAACCGTAGAGCTGATTTGGGACTGGAGTGAAACATTAGTGTTGCCGCCGAAATTCAACACGGATGCTCCACGGTCCGCAAAGATGAAATCCCTGTCATCCTGGATGTTATAGTTGTGCGTTCCATAATCAAAAAACTGATTGATGATTGGTGCCATCGGCGTGGACGCCACTCGGAACAGGAATTGCTCCGCAAGTCCACCGCAAATTGCACTACGCGCTTCGCGATCCAGGTCTTTGCTTTCCACCAGGTCATTGATCTTTAGTGTACTAGCCATTGCGTCATTCTCCGTAGTATAGATGTTAAGTAGGTGTCCGCCCCATAGTAATATGCACTACCCGTGCCAATCACCACGAAAATACACTGAATTTTTATATCGCACTGTTTTTTATACATTTTTTGATTTTTAGATCGTGCGGTTGGTTATTGCATCAATAACGGATCAACGTAATCGTTGGAAAACAACGCACACAAGGCGGTCGTTCCGTGGCAAATTCCCAACACCGTGTGCCTGGCTACCGTCTACAACCTCAAAGCCCTGCAATAATACTGCTGAACTCTTACATCCTGATTCCGACGCCTTGTTCCCAGCCCGCTGGGTCGGCATGAACTACCTGCGACCAGAAAATCAGAAAGCTCTGCGCCCCCGTTCCAAAATATGTTGCCCATAGGCACACTATCCAGGAAATATGTTGGCTAATGACTAAGCTTTTCCTGCTTGGCAAGTTTACTTTCAAATCTTTCCCCTGTCGGCATCTATTTTTATTTATCATTAAAATCAGCAATTTAAAATTAATTTTGGAAGAACACCCCGGAGTTGGCACGTGCCCTGCAATACCTAAACCATGAACGGACAATTCGTTCATAAATTTTTAACCCAACTTTTGACCACTATGAGGAATGTAACCATGTTGACTATTAAAGATCTGACTGCAAGCAAAGAACTCGACCGTGAAGCTATGACTGAAATCACAGGCGGTATGATTGAAGCCGTTCGCGGAATCCCTGGTATCGCTCTGCTTATCGGCTCGCCCGTGAATGCACCGAAGTTTGCTGAGTTGCTGGGTATGGCTACTGCAACGACTGGCGAGCAGTTCAACTCCAACGTGCAAAGCGACAACGACTACAATGTCGTAATTGGCAGCGGTCAAGTTGTTAACACTGGCGGTAACTACAACTCAACCTATCAAGACGCCTACGCCTACGCTGACAACTGGGTAACCAGCAACCAGTAAGCGCAACGGGGTAATACCCAACGATCCGCACACAAAACGGAGGTCCCAGGACCTCCGTTTTTTTATGTCCGATATACTACGGCCGCAACGCCCGCTCCCTCGACGATTGGCTGGCCTTCTATGCGCTGTTCTCTGCACTTCTTCGTCCGGCGATTTTGTGTTTCGGACCGCTTCCGGCAATACATCGTAGCTGATCCTGTCGCCACCTGCCCTGGTCGTTGTCTGATAGCTAACTCGATGTATTCATTGTTTGCCAGAAACCACCAATGGATAGCAGCAGGATCAAACCACCCCCGCTGCCTATATACTGATTACGAATATAAATCCATAAATTACAATAGGTTATAAATTTACTTTGATAGTAAACGCAAATTGGCACGCACCCTGCAGAGTACACGATATGAACGGACAAATCGTTCATAAACTTTTGACCCAACTTTTTATCGCTATGAGGAATAGAACCATGTTGACTATTAAAAACCTGACTGCAAGCAAAGAACTGGACCGTGAAGCTATGGCTGACATAGCCGGCGGCATCACTGAAATCGTTCGCGAAATGCCCAGTATCGCTCTGCTGATTGGCTCACCCGTAAACGCACCCAAGTTTGCTGAACTGCTGGGTACGGCTACTGCGGCGACTGGTGAGCAGTTCAACACCAACGTGCAAAGCGATAACGACACCAACGTCGTAATTGGTAGCGGTCAAGTTGTGAACACAGGCGGTAACTTCAACACAACCCATCAAGACGCTTACGCCTACGCTTATAACTGGGTTTCTAGCGTACAATAAGCTCACCGGGGTCGATTACCCGGGAATCCCATCCAGAACGGAGGTCTTCGGACCTCCGTTTTTTTTGAGAACACAAAACCAGCCCAATGCACGCACAGGCACCCATTATCGGGCGGGCACATACCCAGGGCAGTATAGGCTCCAGACGCGGAGCTGGCCCACGCCTTTCAACTGACACCCCTGCTTTCACTTCCCGCCGCTACCCCGTGGCTAACCGCGCACTGATCTCTCCGCCTGAACCCATTGCGTTGCAGTGGGCTGGACACTGGTCGGGTTGTTATCCACCCCACTGGATTAACGTAGTGTTCGCGATAATCCACCAAATGGCCATTGGAAAAAGTAAATCAATTGCTGCACAGGTAGTGGACTGATAAATAAAGCACTACAAAACAATAAGTTATTTTAATTATTTGCAGCTAGAGGAAGTTGGCATGGGCTCTGCATTGTGTAACGCATGAACCAAAAACCGTTCATAAATTTTAAACCTTACGTACCAAACCAAGAGGGCTAGTAACATGATAACTTTCAACGATCTGACCATAAGCAAAGAACTGGACCGGGCAGCAATGGCCGATATCGCCGGTGGTATGGAAATTCCGCAGTTTGTCCTGAACCTGTTCTCAGCGCACAATGAGCCCAAGCTGGCCGAATTACTCGGTATAGCCACTGCGACTACGGGTGAGCAGTTCAACACCAACACGCAAAGCGACAACGACTACAATGTTGTCATCGGAAGCGGCCAGGTAATTAATATGGGCGGTAACTTCAATACGACCTATCAGGACGCTTACGCCTACGCTAACAACGACGTACGCAGCTCACAGTAAGCATGTAGGGCAGGTAGCCCAGCTAACCGCATAATACGGAGGTCGCAGGACCTCCGTTTTTTTTTTGAATAACCCAC